>CAZOIG010000477.1:0-5407 GCA_964579235.1 uncultured Gammaproteobacteria bacterium | reverse complement strand
ACCATTGCGGACCATAGGGTGACGACTCATTGGGAGGACCTCGAAGCACTCGCCCATAGCTACCCACATCTGATGGTGCGTCGAGATCGCTACACGATAGATCGTACGATATGGTCTTGCGGAGGCGCTTCGCCGGCTTTAGACATGATGCTGCACTATGTTCGAACCTCGGGTCATCCGGCTCTGGCGCTGGAAGTCGCCAATGCGTTTATTTACGACGATTCACACTCGCCCAGCGAAACGCAAATCATGAGCGCGACCAGTCGATTGCATCAGATAGAATCACGCGTTGCGCGGGCAATCACGCTGATGGAAGATAACCTGGAGGAACCACTCAGCATTCAATCCATCAACGCTAAACTGGGTGTCTCAGCTAAAACACTAGAGCTGTTATTCAGAACCCATTTAGCAACTACACCGAAGGCTTTCTACCTACGCATACGGCTACAGGCCGCTCGACGTCTGGTGCTTGATAGCAATTTAAAACTGACCGACATCGCAGTGCGGACTGGATTCAATAGCCAAACTCACTTCTCAAGAGGTTTTAAACGACACTTTGGCGTCGCGCCAAGACAACTTCGTAAGCAAGCAAGAGCATGACAATAGCCAGTTTAGTGCTATGATTTTTGTTTGCCGTTAACCTTCGCTGGACTGCGCTTATGAACATACAATCCGTCGAACAATTCGAACGCGCCTTCACTCTCACTTGGGATGATGGCTCGCAGCAACAACTGCCCTTTATTTGGTTACGCGACAACGATCCAGGCGAATTACACCCAGACACAAAAGAGCGGGTGTTTGACCTCACTACGGTTTCTCTAGACATAAAGCCGGCCAGCTTTAAACACGACTCGCAACAACTCATAGTGCGTTGGCCTGAGCGCGAGGATGACTCTACTTACTCGTCTTTGTGGTTAGACGCATACAGAATCGAGACTCGCTCGTCGCAGCAAGATCCGGCCTATATCAAGCAAAGCAGTTGGCTGCCCAGCTCCGATCAGGTGCTCAAACGATTTGATGCCAAACTCGCCGATGACGCAGATGGTTTGCTCGCGATCCTTACCGCAATGAAAAAGTATGGATTGGTGCTAATTGAAAACCTAGACGATACCCCGCATTCGGGTGAACAGTTTGGCGACAAAATTGGCTTTAAACGCGAAAGCAACTTCGGCGTAATGTTTGACGTGATCAGCAAGGCTGATCCGAATAATTTAGCCTATACATCCATTTCCCTGCCCTTACACACCGACCTTCCCAATCAAGAACTAGTACCGGGCTATCAGTTTCTACATTGCTATAAAAACAGCACAACGGGTGGTGCGTCGGTTTTGGCCGATGGCTTGGCGATTGTGGAAGACTTTAAACGTGACTACCCACAAGAATTTGAATTACTCTGCCACCTCGACATCCCATGGCGTTTTCATGATGAGAGCTGCGATATTCGGCGCGAGCGCGCCATTATAGATTTGGATGAAAACGGGCAACTGCGCAACTTCACGTTTAACGGTCATTTAGCTGATGTCGTCCGCTTGCCCGAAGAACAGATTTACGAGTTCTACGCGGCATACCAAAAATTGATGAGTAGAATTCGCAGCGATGACTACTCTTTGCGCTACACCTTGCAGCCGGGTGAAATGGTTATTTTTGATAATCGACGAGTGATGCACGGCCGTGACAGCTTCGATCCAGCGGCTGGCGACCGTCACCTCAGAGGCTATTACATTGACCACAATGAGGTGGATAGCAAGCTCAGAGTACTAGCCAGATCCTAAGCTATTGCGTTGCTAAACCGCTCCCTGTTCGATTGCTGACGAGACCTTTTTAATCAGCGTTTTAAACTGCTTTTGCTCTGTCGCACTTAAACAATCGAACAAATCTCGCTCATAGTTCTTCGATAAGGGCACGACTTGGTGGTAAATATCGCTGCCCGTTTTGGATAAGCGGAGGCAGTGTTTTCGCGCATCGCTAGGGTCAGTTTCTCGGCGCACCAAATTACGCTCTATAAGCTGTTTGAGCGCCCGGCTAATCAGAGACTTCTCAACATGCGTGCGCTGCGACACCGTTTCCGCAGAAATCCCTTCATGGTCGGCGCCGTCGGCCTTGCCAAGGTCCTCGCCCAATACCGCCATAATGCGCCATTGGGTAATCGACAGAGCGAACTTGTCTTGATAGGCCGTGGCGATAGTCGAACTGACCTGGTTCGACAAGATCGATAATTGGTAAGGCAGGAATTCGTCCAAAACCAAGATGTCACTATGGCTGTTAGAAGGCTTTGAGTCACTCATTTCGTCGTTTCTCCGGCGCGCTGATCGGTTGCAATTAGTTGCATTAACAACTATTATTGTTGCAGATGCAACTATTTTACTCGCTAAGACTGTATCTTGGCGAGCCGTAAAACACATTTAGGAGACAAAATGGCCGATCTATTCGAAAACCCTATGGGTCTATGTGGCTTTGAGTTTGTTGAATTCTCAGCCAAAGAGCGTGGAATTCTTGAACCAGTTTTTGAAACCGCGGGTTTCACACACGTCGCCACGCACCGAACTAAGCAAGTTGAGTTATACCGCCAGGGTCAAATCAACTTAATCATTAACTATGAGCCAAACAGTTATGCCTTTTACTTTGCTGAAGAGCACGGACCCTCGGCATGCGGGCTGGCTTTCCGAGTTAAGGATTCTCGCGCTGCCTACAAGCGCGCGCTTGAGCTTGGTGCTCAACCTATTGATATCCCTGCAGGCCCGATGGAGCTTCGCTTGCCAGCAATTAAAGGCATTGGCGGCGCGCCACTTTACCTGATTGACCGATTTGAAGACGGCTCCTCAATTTATGATATTGATTTCGTCTTTAAAGAAGGTGTTGATTATCGCCCTGAAGGCTGCGGTTTTGAGCTAATCGACCATCTCACCCACAACGTATACCGCGGGCGCATGCAGTATTGGGCGGACTTCTATGAGCGTTTGTTCAACTTCAAGGAAATTAGATTCTTTGATATTAAAGGTGAATACACTGGCTTAAAGTCTAAGGCGCTTACCGCACCCGATGGCAAAATCCGTATCCCATTGAATGAAGAGGCGTCGAAAGAAACCGGCCAGATTGAAGAGTTCTTGATGGCCTACAATGGCGAAGGCATTCAACACATCGCCTTCTCATGTGATGACTTACTTGCTTGCTACGATCGTCTTAAGGCTCGCGGTATGAAATTCATGAGCGCACCGCCAGACACGTACTATGCAATGCTTGATGAGCGCCTCCCAAATCACGGCGAACCAGTTAACGAGCTGCAGTCTCGCGGAATTTTGTTAGACGGTACAACCGAAAACGACGAGCCACGCTTACTCTTGCAAATTTTCTCTGACACTCTAATCGGCCCCGTATTCTTTGAATTTATTCAACGAAAAGCCGACGATGGATTTGGAGAAGGCAACTTTAAGGCCCTGTTTGAGTCGATCGAGCGTGATCAAATTGAACGCGGTGTCATCTCTACCGATTAAGTCAGGCGCATATAAAGCCTTTGTATTCAGTAACAATTAGTCCCTAACATTACGCACAGGAATCGCAAATGAGTTATTCGATTAATGCCACACACAGCCCTGACGCACGTTCTTGGGTTGCCAGTGCCAATTCTAAAGAAACTGACTTCCCCATCCAAAATCTGCCGTTTGGCGTGTTTCAAAATCGCGAAACACAGGACGGGTTTCGCATTGGAGTCGCCATTGGTGATTCTATTTTGGACCTGCCGAAAGCGATCGCAGCTGGTGCCCTATGTGACGTGAGCGACCAGACGAAACTTGCTTTAGGCGCTGCGAGCCTGAATGCCTTTATGGATTTAGGTAAACAAGAATGGAGTTCAGTACGTGCAGGCCTGTTTGCTGATCTCAGTGAAGGTTCGGCGATGCAGCCCAAGCTAGAAGCTTGCTTGCTAGCGCAGGCCGATGCTCAGTTTGCTGTACCAGCACAAATCGGCGACTACACGGACTTTTATACCTCAATTCACCATGCGACCAATGTGGGTAAGCTTTTTAGACCCGACAACCCGTTATTGCCTAACTACCAATGGATTCCGATTGGGTACCATGGCCGCAGTTCTTCAATTGAAGTTTCGGGTCACAGTTTTCACCGACCCAAAGGTCAATTGAAGCCACCAACAGCTGATACTCCAACCCTTGAGCCGTGCAAACGACTCGACTACGAGCTAGAAGTTGGCATATACATCGGATCTGGCAATGCTTTAGGCGAGACGATTGAGATCGACGATGCCGAAAACCATGTATTCGGTCTATGTCTATTTAATGACTGGTCGGCACGCGACATCCAAGCATGGGAATATCAGCCGCTTGGACCATTTTTGTCGAAGAGTTTCGCCTCAACTGTTTCACCTTGGGTTGTCACCATGGAAGCGCTTGCGCCATTTCGTCAAGCTTGGCAACGCGCTGCGGATGACCCGCAGCCTCTCGCTTACTTAGATTCAGAAGCGATGCGTGCTGACGGCGCAGTGGACATGCAATTGGAAATTCTAATTCAAACTGAAAAAATGCGTACCGAAGGCGCGGCGCCAGAACGTGTCGCAAAAAGTAACTTCAACCATTCGTATTGGAATATTGCTCAAATGGTCACGCATCACAGCATTAATGGCTGCAACTTACGCGCTGGTGACTTATTTGGCAGCGGCACACTATCAGGCCCAAGCCCCGATAGCGTTGGCGCATTGCTTGAAGCAACCGAGGGCGGTAAACACCCTATAAAGCTTGGCAACGGTGAAGAGCGCACGTTTTTAGAAGATGGCGACACGGTAGTCCTTCGCGGATATTGTGACAATAACACTGCACGCAGAATTGGCTTTGGCGATGCAACGGCTAGTGTCTTACCGGCTGTTTAGTCTGGCTCAACCTTCGATTTAGGCGCTCACGAAACACGCAGTAATAACCCAGGGAATACAACATGAAAGTAGATCATATACATCACGTTGCGTACCGTTGTAAGGACGCGAAAGAAACGGTTGAGTGGTACGTAAAGAATCTAAATATGGATTTTGTACTTGCGATAGCCGAAGACGAAGTGCCTTCAACTAAACAACCTGACCCATATATGCATGTGTTTTTGGAAGCAGGCCCGGACAATGTCTTGGCGTTTTTCGAGTTACCTACGCAACCAGAAATGGGGCGCGATCCAAATACCCCAGAATGGGTACAGCACATTGCCTTTAAAGTGAAAGATAGAGATACCTTGCTGGCCTTTCGTGATCAACTTGAAGCCAACGGCATTGAAGTTCTCGGCGTAACCGATCACAGCTTATTTCATTCCATTTACTTCTTTGATCCCAATGGTCATCGCGTAGAGCTGGCAGCTCCCGATCCAGACGAAGCCGCTAAACTAAAGCGACTCGATGCAGTTAAATGGGAAATGCTAG
>CAZOIG010000476.1:0-5694 GCA_964579235.1 uncultured Gammaproteobacteria bacterium | reverse complement strand
CCCCACCTCTGAGACAGGCTAGAAAAAGTGTTCTAATCGGCGAAGGCGCTGCATCTCAAGTAGACATTCTTGATGATGCACGTATTATCAACAGTCAAGCGCTGCTGGCGTATAGGGGGCTGATGACTCAGTCGACGTTGAGTCAATAATGGCCTCGCATCAGTGCGTCAGGAAGCTTTAGTTGAAGCAATATACGGCTTTGCTCAACTAGCGAGCAAGGCTCGCGGTGAGGTTGTAGGTGTGAACACCAACGAAGACCAAGTCCTCGAGTATACAATTCACTAAGCGCGCCAACTGCTAACGGTCCATGAATCTAGACAGCTATTCCCATGTTACTGCGTTCGATAACTAAACACGTAAAAGAGCAAAATTGGTTTGCGGTTTGCCTAGATTTTTTAATCGTGGTGGTGGGCGTGTTTGTTGGTCTACAGGTCCAGAGTTGGGCGAATGAGCGAGATCGCCAACGTTTGGAGTACGCGTACACACTTAAGTTGTATGAAGAAGTGAAAGACTTGCAAGCTACTCGAGAGGGCCTCGTGGGCACCCGAGCTAGTAATGCGCAAGGTTTGATGTCCAGCAAACCGGTTTTGGCGGGAAAGGTTGATCGGCCCCTAACGCGTGTTGAGTGCAACGCGCTCGCATACTCATATTTTGTGTCGAATCCTACAGACGATGTAGCCTCGCTCAATGAGCTGCAACAGTCTGGCCAGCTTGCCTTGTTTCGTAACCGGCAAGTATCGAGCGCTCTGAATGAGTACCAATTGGTTCGTACTCGAGCCAGAGACTCTCAAGCCGGCATTGCGTCAATTACGGGAACGACGGCGTTGGTGACTAAGTATCCTGATTTGATCTCAGTAGTGGAGTTCGCAAATTTATCGGAAGGTACAGCTCCGCAGAACTATGGGCAATTCGAATGCAATCTCGCAAAAATGCGAGAGAACCAAGGCTTCATGAACGATTTTGACTTAATTCAAAGCAACATCCATTTTCATGTTCGCGATAACCAACTCGTTAGCGATAGTCTAGAAACCTTGCGTTTAACCTTAGCCGGTGCAGTAGAGCAACAGCAGCCTTAGTAAACTAGACTGCGAGATACAGGCCGTTAATTTCTGTACAACGCGTGAATCATCGATAGCTTGCGTCGACAGTAGGAGCCAAAGATATGATCGGGCTTTGCAGAATTACTGCAACAACAAAAAACAGCATAAGCCGGTGGGGTGTAAAACGCGTTGGGCGTTTGATGTCCGAGCCACTTAATCTAGGATTATCTCATCCAAACCTTGGTATGGAGATGGGGGAAAAGTCAGAGGAATGACGCCAGAAAAAAATAAACCGCAAGTTGTGACTAACTTAATAGAATATTTGCAAGTATTGAAGGATATGCGATCTTCTTTAGGCTTAAGCGAAGATCCAAAATTCCAAGCGTTTCTATTTCGAGGAGAGTCAGAGTTGTACTCGAAACCTTGCTCTTCGGTTCTATCAAGAGTGTTGTCCGAAGCTCCAAATCCTGAAGTCAACGAAAACATATTGAGACTCGAAAAAAACATAATCTCTCAGTGGAAAGATAAGTGCGAGTTGGTCGAGCAAACTATATATCCAAGTAACCCGTGGATATTGGCGATGCGAGCGCGACATTTTGGTGTAATTACGCGATTAGTGGACTGGACAACAAGCCCCCTGTTTGCGCTTTGGTTCGCCTGTCGTAATGCAGAAACTCGACCATCAACTTACTACGAAGACGGTAACTATGAGAGATCAAGAGCCGGCCACATCTACGTGGTTGAAAACGCTAATTATCAGGGTTACGCAGGGTTGACTCCGGGGATTAATGCTGTGAGGTATGCTGATTTAGGAAAAAAGACTACTCCGCACATTATGGAAGGAGGCTACTACAAGGCTCGGCTTCGCTTATCGCCTGTGTCAACGCGTGCTAGGGCCTCAGATCTTTTCGTATTCCCGCCGAGAGATTTCTATCCCCGAATAAGTCGGCAGCAAGGGTTGTTTTATGTCTCTAGTAATGTTCATCGAACGCCTATTATCCAAACCACAATATGCGTGCCGAACATATGCAAGCAGTCCATACTTTCTGAGCTTCAGTATTTGGGCGTCGACGACGTGACCTTGGGTTTAAGCACGCCGGACACGATCGCAGCGGATTTGTATAAAAGATACGAAAAGTCAATCAAACTCTCCTGACCCATTGTTATGGTTTCTTAGCGTAGTCCTTCCAATGCGGTGAACACCATGATCTAAAGCATTTCACTCCGGCGTTGTGCGAAAAATTTTATAAGTGGTGGGTCTAGTGGTGGGTCCAAAAGAAAAGCCCTTGATCAACTATACGTTAATCAAGGGCTTAGCTTTGTTTAATGGCGGAGAGGGTGGGATTTGAACCCACGAAGGGCTATTAACCCTTGCCGGTTTTCAAGACCGGTGCATTCAGCCGCTCTGCCACCTCTCCGAAACTGTTTTCGCTTCTGATCTTTAAATCAAAACATCAAAAGCGTTGAATGAGTTCGTGTTGTTTAGAGATTGCGCTGTTTTGAGCGACATTCTCTGTGCAAAACTGACTGTAATCAGCAAGTCGCGCATATTATACGAGGGTTTAGATTATGACAATCTCTGATGTTAAAAAATCCGCTCAAAACCGTTAAAAACATGAAATTTGCCGCTCAGTCGATCTAAATCGCTTTTCCTGCGTTTTCATTGAAAACGGTGGTTGTTATTCGTAATTCTTTTCTATATTATACGCCCGCACTTGAGATTGCGGGGTGGAGCAGTCTGGCAGCTCGTCGGGCTCATAACCCGAAGGTCGTAGGTTCAAATCCTGCCCCCGCTACCAAGTCTCTTGTGTGCTTTACTTAAGTTAAGCTTTTAGTTGGCTTAAAATAAAAGTAGAGCGCGGTGTTTCTAACACTGTGACCGAATCGGTTTATATAAGGCTGTGTTGCAAGATGTTTGGCAATGCGGCTCACTAAGCTCACTGGGAACCCCGCTTTATGCGGGGTTTCGTGCTTTTAGGGCACTGGGTTTTTAGGGCGCCGGTTTTTTTAGGGAATTGGTTTTAAATTATGGGATTTTGCTCATAAATTAATATTCGCGGAATTTGATGGCTTTAAGTAATTTAAAAATTGAACGCAGTTTGCAACCGGGTGCTGAAGCCTTGGGTGTTGAGCTCGTGGCCGTTGAAATGGCGGGCGGCGATCAAACCATTTTGCGTGTCTACATCGACAAAGAAGGCGGTGTATCGATTGACGACTGCGCCAAGGCGAGTCGCCAATTCAGCGCAATTTTGGATGTTGATGACCCAATCGCTAATCGCTACACCTTAGAGGTGTCATCTCCTGGGCTCGATCGCCCATTAGCGCGCCCTGAACACTTTAAGTTGGTGCTTGGGCAAGAAGTGAAGATCCGCATGGGCACCTTAGTGAATGGCCGCAAGCGTTTTAAAGGCGTACTGAAAAGCGCGGATGATGAAAACATAACCGTAGAGGTGGACGGTGTTGACCATGAGTTGGCGCTAGCGGATATGGATAAAGCACGTTTGGTCCCCACGTATGACTTCTCGTCGGTGTTAGACGAGGATGAAAAAGCCTAAACGGCGGAAGAATTGATTACGGCGTACCACTGAATGGGGCGTCAATAGTAAATACCTGTTTAAATTAAAAGTAGACAAACTGAGGCAAACAACATGGCAAGCGAGATTTTGATGATGGCTGAGGTCCTTTCCACCGAAAAAGGTGTTGAGAAGGGCATTATCTTCGAAGCTATCGAAGCCGCGCTGGCTACGGCGACGCGTAAGCGTCATCGTGAAGACATCGACGTTCATTGTGTGATTAATCAAGAAGACGGTTCTTACATTCCGTACCGTGTTTGGGAAGTTATTGAAGACGATGCTGAGTTGGAGTTCCCATCTAAACAGATGTGTATCAGTGCCGCTCGCGAGCACGATGCCGAAATCGAATTAGGCGGCTTTATCCGCGAAGAGCTAGAAGCTGTGCCGTTTGGTCGAATTGCAGCGCAAGCTGCAAAGCAAGTTATCTTGCAAAAAGTGCGTGAGGCTGAACGAACTAAAATTAGCGAAGAATTCACGCCACGCGTGGGTGAAATGGTCTCGGGTGTTATCAAACGCCAAGAGCGCGGCGACACGATTGTTGATTTGGGTGGGGTTGAAGCGATTCTGCCACGCAGCAAAACGATTCAACGCGAAGGCTTGCGCCCAGGTGACCGTGTGCGCGCTATTTTGCATGAGGTGCGAACCAATACCCGCGGACCACAATTGGTGATTGACCGCGTTGCACCCAACCTAGTGTTAGAGCTGTTTCGCGCAGAAGTGCCAGAAGCCAGCGAGAACATTATCGAAATCCTAAGTGCCGCTCGTGATCCAGGCGTACGCGCTAAAATTGCAGTGCGCTCAAATGATGTGAAGATCGACCCAGTAGGCGCTTGCGTTGGTATTCGTGGTTCTCGTGTGCAAAGCGTCTCAAACGAGATTAACGGCGAGCGCGTAGACATTATCAAGTGGTCTGAAGACCCAGCGCAGTTTGTTATTAATGCTTTGGCACCGGCTGAAGTTGAGTCAATCATGGTTGACGAAGACAAAGGCGCAATGGACGTAGTAGTCGATGAAACTCAGCTTTCTTTAGCCATTGGCCGAGGTGGTCAAAACGTTCGCCTCGCTGGTGAGCTTACAGGTTGGGAAATCAATATCATGACTTACGAGCAAGCTAACGAAAAGCTTGAAGAAGAGTCAGCTGATGTGCGTGATATGTTCATGCAAAAGCTTGATATCGACGCCGACGTGGCAACCATCTTGATTCAAGAGGGTTTCTCTTCACTTGAAGAGATCGCGTACGTACCGCGCGAAGAAATGCTGCAAATTGAAGAGTTTGATGAGGCTCTAACCGACGAACTACGCCAGCGTGCAGACGATGCGCTGGTTACGTTAGCCATTCAGCAAGAAGAAACGCTGAAAGGCGCTGATCCAGCTGAGGACCTTTTAAGCATGGAGACTATGGACGAAACCACGGCCAAGTATCTTGCGATTAATGGCGTAAAAACCATGGAAGACCTCGCTGAAAGCGCGACTGATGAGTTGCTCGAAATTGAAGGTTTGAGCCTAAGCGAAGAACGTGCTCAAGAGCTGATTATGATCGCGCGTAAGCCGTGGTTCGCTGAGATGGGTATTGATCTTGACGCTGAAGAAGAGGCAGAGGGTGCTGAAGAAGGCGCTGCTGCTGAATCGGCGTAGTGTGATCTGAAAGAGAAGAATTGCCCAATATAGAAGTAACGCATTTATCTGAGTTAATAAGAACTCAAACAGGAACTGAGAAATTATATGTCTGAAATTACGATTAAAGCTTTCGCCAAACAGATTGGCATTGAAGCCGACAGACTCGTAAAGCAACTGAGTGACGCGGGCGTTAGCGGTAAAACCGTTGATGATTCGCTGCTCGATGATGAAAAACGCCAATTGTTGGAGTTTTTACGCGGTGGTGCGGCAGCGCCTGCTGCGCCGAGCTCGCGTGGCAAGATTACTCTCAAGAAAAAGACGACTTCTGAGATTAAGCAAACCACCAAGACTGGTGTTGCGCGAACTGTTCAGGTTCAGACGAAGAAACGACGCACATTTGTGAAACGCGAGGTGCTTGCACAGCAAGAAGCAGAGCGTGAGCAACTAGAGCGTCAGAATCAAGA
>CAZOIG010000475.1:0-8170 GCA_964579235.1 uncultured Gammaproteobacteria bacterium | reverse complement strand
GGTATACCAAGGTTTGTCTTGAGCAAAACACGCGCCACGCATCATGAGAATCGTATTCACTGGAAAGTGTGAGTTCATTTTGAAGTGGGCCAGGCGATGCTTTTTGATGAAGCGTTTGATTTCTAAAAACTCGTAATCCATTTTGCCTTTGATTTCACCAAACGCAACCATCGGAGCGCTGTTGCCGGTGAGTTTAAAAGCGCCGCCTAAAAGTACTGGCAAATAGCGCACCTCAACGTCTTTGCCTTGCAGGTAAGAATCAATCGTTTTGTGCACAAAATAGGCGTTGGGGCTGGCAAAATCATAAGTAAAATCAATGGTTTGTGTCATGTTGTCTCCTCGTCTGTAATAGGCTTATACGTGTCGTTTACGCGCGTTACCACTTCTCAGCCCACGGGCGTAGGTCTAGCTCGAATGTCCAAGCCGAACGTTGCTGTTCATGCAGCAATACGTAGTTTTTGGCAATGTGTTTTGGATCAAGAATTGCATCCTTATCTCGCAGTTCGTCGACGCCTGGTACATTTTCTCGAATGAAGTTTGAGTCGATCATGCCGTCGATAATTGTATGTGCAACATGAATGTTCTTAGGACCTAGCTCTCGCGCCATAGACTGCGCTAAGGCGCGCAAGCCATGTTTGGCGCTGGCAAAAGCCGAAAAACCACTGGCGCCACGCACACTTGCGGTCGCGCCAGTAAAAATGATGGTTCCGCGACCACGCTCTAGCATCACCTTGGAAACCTCTCTGCCCATCAAGAAACCTGCGAAGCAAGCCATTTCCCAGACTTTGCTGAATACTCGACTGGTCGTTTCAGTGATTGAGAACCGCACGTTTGCGCCTATGTTAAACACCGCTACTTCTATTGGGCCAACATTTTTCTCAATCGAGGTCACCAGATCAATCATGCTGTCTTCGTCACGCGCATCAGCTGGGCAAGCGAGTGCTCGGTGTCCCTGCGCTTCAATGGCCTGCACTAAGCTTTGGAGTTTATCGCTGTGGCGTTCACGGCGAACCACGCAGGCGGTATAGCCTTCTGCTGCAAACGCTTTGGCAATTGCGGACCCAGTGTCGTCGCCGGCGCCCACGATTAGGGCTGCACCTTTAGGATTTAGTGTTGATGTAGGCATAGACTGATTTTTGTTGCCGATTGAATTCGTATCATATCAGCAATTCTTTTCGTTAAAAAAACTCTATTAAGTTATTGATATTGATAAGAAATTTCAAATAGCGGGAAAATTTTGAATCTAAATTTTGTTCTAAGCCGTCTTAGTTTTCAATGGCGCACAACACAGCTCCAATTTATTTGTAAGGGATATTGATCACAGCGCTGCTCGCAGTGCACAACAGAAGGATTTGCAACATGAAAACACTATTCAACCTATTTTTGCTTGGCATTTTACTTGTTGGTTCGGGTTCAGTTCACGCTAGCTTGAGCTATTACGAGGAGTTTCCAGACATCGTCCGAGTGACGTCTAAACCGCCTGTCGCCAACTTTGAGGTATACAGTCTGTCGCTGACTCGCGATGCGATTGAGCAGACTCGAAGCCGCATTAGTTCATCTATCGCCGCTCAAGCTCAACGCAACTCGTCGATCGCCAGAAACACCAAGTTACCGCTTGACGACGCAAGTTAAACGCTAAGGGCATTGCCATTACAGTAAATGCTTTGGCGTTATGGCTGGACCATAGGGAATTGGTCCAGCCTTTTTTTGCTCGTTCGAGTGTCTCAAGCTGGTTTACAGACTGAGTTGATTTGGGTATTTTGCTTGGTATCCCAGCCCAATCTTAAGCAACGAGCTATGCCCAGCAATATGCAAGGAAATTCGAGTAGGTCAAGCCCAAAAAGTACCGTGTTGGTTGATCATTTCTTCGACCCGCAGAGCAGTACTTTTTCATATTTAGTACAGGATCCAAACAGTGCTCATTGTGCGGTAATAGACTCCGTTTTGGGTTTTGATCAACCTTCTGGCACAGTGTGCTATGAACTCGCTGACGAGATTATTGGCGTGATCAAGCAGCGTAAGCTGGTATTGCAATATTTAATCGAAACTCATGTTCATGCTGATCACTTATCAGCTGCTCCCTATATCCAAAGTGTGCTTGGCGGTAAGCTCATGATGAGTCACCGCATTGTTGAAGTTCAAGAGGAGTTTGGGCGGCTATTCAATGAGGGCAGTGAGTTTGAGCGAGACGGCAGTCAGTTTGATGTGCTGCTAGAAGATGATGCGCGTTATCAATTAGGCGAAGTTGAGTGCACCGCACTGGCGACGCCAGGACACACGCCGGCGTGCATGACGCACGTTATTGGCGATGCCGCATTTGTTGGCGATACCTTGTTTATGCCGGATTCAGGAACCGCTAGAGCTGATTTTCCGGGTGGTTCTGCGGCGGTTTTGTATCGGTCTATTCAACGCGTCTTGGCTTTACCAGAGAGCACTCGCTTATTTATGTGCCATGACTATCAGCCCGAGGGTCGCGAGCTCCGTTTTGAAACCACCGTCGCGGAGCAAAAAGCGCAGAATATTCATGTTGGTAAGGGTCGCAAGGAAGACGACTTTGTGGCTTTGCGCACGGCTCGGGATAAAACCTTGGGTATGCCGAGCCTTATTCTGCCGTCGCTGCAGGTCAATATGCGGGCAGGGCATTTCCCAGCGCAAGAGTCCAACGGCTCGGTTTATCTAAAGTTACCCGTAAGCGGTATTCGACAACGCTAGTCTAAATCCGCGTTCTCAGTTCACGATAATCTACAATGCGTAACAGCATTGCCATTTATATGACTTATAATTGCGTCACTATGAAGTGCGCTAAGGGCTAAATTGTCGATCTAGTTGCCGACTTCGGCTAACCATATTTTTGTTCGACCTCTGCCTGCTTAAGCACTCTTTTGAATCGACTACCCTGAATCGTTTGGCCTTCTTATGGAATTGAGAAACAGTAATATCGCTCGACTTAAAAAACCCAACAAAGACTTTGACGTATTGGTTGTAGGGGGCGGTATTAATGGCGCAGTATCAGCCGCTGCGTTGAGCGCTAAAGGTGCGCGGGTTGCTTTAATCGATCGCGGCGATTTTGCCGGCCTAACCAGTTCTAACTCATCAAATTTGGCATGGGGTGGCATTAAGTACCTGGAGACGCACGAGTACTTTTTGGTAAATAGTCTGTGTAAAAGTCGCAATCAATTGATGCGTAACTATCCGTCTACAGTGAAGGAAATTCGCTTTTTGACGACGATTGCTAAAGGCTTTCGGTTTCCACCGTTCTTCGTTTATCTCGGGACAATCTTCTATTGGTTGATTGGTCGATTTTACACAATGGCGCCAGACTGGATGCCGACCCGAGAAATTGAACGACGTGAACCGGTAATCAATACTGAAAACGCAGCGGGTGGTTTTGAATACAGTGATGCCTACTTGTACGATAACGATGCGCGTTTTGTTTTTAACTTTGTGCGTTCGGCCATGAACTATGGTTGTGTCGCGGCGAACTACGTTGAATCGACCGATGCGAAACGCGAAGGCGATGGCTGGTTGGTAAAAGCCAGGGATGTCGTGAGTGGCGAAGAGTTTGATATTCGGAGTAAGGTGTTAATCAACGCCTGTGGCCCTTATGTTGATGCACACAACAAAGAGTCTGAACAGACAACTGAACATCGCCACCTGTTCTCAAAAGGCATTCACTTAATTATTAATCGCGTTACTCAAGGAAACCGAATTTTGGCGTTTTTCGCCAGCGATGGCCGATTGTTTTTTGTGATCCCTATGGGCAACAAAACATCGATTGGCACGACTGATACACAAGTTGAAGACCCCGCGGTTGAGGTTACACCTGAAGACCGACAGTTCGTGCTCGACAACATTAATAGTTTGCTCGATTTTGACGAGCCCATTACGGAAAAGGACATCATCGCAGAGCGTTGTGGCGTGCGCCCCTTAGCGCAAAAAGGTGGCGATGGTGTTGCTGACTGGGTCAAGCTCTCACGTAAACACGCGGTCGATAGCAATTTTGAGGATCAGCACATCAGTATTTTTGGAGGTAAAACCACAGACTGCATCAATGTGGGAAATGAGATTACGGGTTTGGTCCGCAAGATGGGGATCGAACTGCCGTTTCCGGCCTTCAAATGGTTTGGTGAGGACGGCGATGCCGTCAAGCAAGAGTTTTTACACCAAGCGCGACTCATGGACTTAGACCGATTTACCGTTGAAGGTTCGAGCGAGTTGTTAACCGAGCGGTTGTGGCGACGTTATGGTGGGCGAGCATTGGAGTTGCTTGAAGATATTCGTCAAGATCCACGCCAAGCAGAGCGTTTGATGAAAAATGCCGAGTATCTACGCTGCGAAGTGGAGCATACGGCACGACACGAGATGGTCACGAAGCTCGATGATTTTTTGCGTCGCCGTTCAAAAATCACTCAGGTGGTGCGAGCTGAGGAAATCATCGATGCGCCCGGGCTAAAAGAAGCCTGCAAAATTTTCTTTGGGGATCAGGCCGAAGCCAAACGCCAAGAGTATATAGACTCGTTTATTAAACCGTCGGAGTGAAAGAGTCTCAACCGCTAAGAGTCTCAACCCGTGAGAGTCTGAACCAGTAAGCCGTTGGTTTAGGCCAATTTGAATGGCTGGTCAGCCAAACCCAAGAAGGGTGTCTCGTAAATAAATACATGACCAGCCTGCGGCTCCTTACTGCGTTGTTCGCTGCTTAAGTCGGTGTAAGCCGACGTGACCGCCAAATAGTTGAGTTTAGGTCCGACAAAGGCAGGGCAGGTGGCTTGCGATGCGGGTACTTTAACAATCAAATCTTGTTTGCCTTCAGGCGAGTATCTAACCACTTGGCTGCCCGCCCATTGCGCATTCCAAATATAGCCTTGAGCGTCCACGCATGAACCGTCAGGGTAAGCGCCTCGTTCAGTTTTGACCAAGACCTCGGGCTCGCTCAAACTTGGTGTTGCGCCATTTACATAGCGCATGATTTTGCGGCTTGGCGTGTCGGTATGGTAAGCGTATTGGCCATTTGGAGACCAACACAAACTATTGGTTATGGACAAGCCGCCCAAATGCTCAGATACGCTGAGGTCATGATCTAAACAATAGAGCCGGCCTTTATAAGTGGCTTTGTCTGGGTCTTCAGTCATGGTGCCCGCCCAGAAGCGTCCAGCACGATCTACTTTGCCATCATTGAAGCGCGTGCCAGGGTTGTCTTGCTCAAATTGCGCAATCCATTGCGTCTCGCCAGAGGCAGGGTCAAAAAAAGCAAAGCCAGACTCAAACGCACAAATCAAACGTGGGTCGCTCTGAATCGGCGACAGACACGCCAGCCGCTCTGGTGTTGAAAAGTGTTGCAGTTCGCCAGATTCAAAGTGGTATTGAAATAGCTTGGATTGCTCAACATCGGTCCACCATATGCATTCACGATGCGAGTCCCAAATAATGCCTTCGCCGAGCTCGTTCTCTACTTCAAGCGTTTTGACCAGCCGTATAGATTGACTCATAGTTGCTGCTGCCTCTGATTGTCCAATGTTGAAAATAGTCTTGAAAATAACGCCTGCTATCGAATTGCAGCAGTAATCGATTGCGCGATGGATTTAGCTCTTTGCGCAACCTCGTCGATACTAAAGTCCGTCTTGAATAGTTCACTTCCAATGCCTAAACCGCTTACTCCAGCATCAAACCATTGCTTGGCGTTGGCAGCGCCAACCCCCCCAACAGCCAGGATTTTGGCATCGACCGGCAGAACCGCTCGCGCGGCCTTAATGTGCTCTACGCCGTAAGTCGATGCCGGGAACAGTTTAAGATAGCGAGCGCCAGCATGGTAAGCCGCGAAAGCCTCAGTAACCGTTGCCCAGCCGGGTATTGGTGTCATACCAAGTTTTATCGCGTGCTCGATAACGTCGGGGTTGGTATTGGGCGTAACCATCACCTGACCACCAGCCTTGGCAACTGCGCTCGCCTTATCGATGTCAACGCATGTTCCGCAACCGAAGACGCCTTGCCCGTTTAACTCTTTACTCAGTCGCTCAATACTGCGCACGGCGTCTGGTGAGTTTAAAGGGACTTCGATCACACTAATACCTGCATCAAGAATGGCCCGCGCTACATCGATACCCGACTCGGGCGTCACGCCGCGCAGAATCGCTATGGCAGGCATAGAGGCTAAATGTTCGTTAAGGGTAGTGCTCATAATGATAGCTCGTGTAGATGGTCTGTTTTGTTTGGCGCAGTCTCTCGCATAGAACGGTAAAGTTGCTAGTGTTGTTTGCGTAACTCACAGTATATCGATTGATAGCCTAGTGTGGCGACGTCCGCGCTGCTCGCTTGGCTTAGCGTATAACCGCCTTGCTTATTGAGGACTCTAGTATAGCGAGCACACAGCTCAGGCTCACCAATGAGAACAATTTCAGCTAAGTCGGCAGTTGGCAAGGCAGCAAGCGATGCCAATGCACTGCGGACATCGCCGCCGATCATAAGACCTGAAAGATACGCTTTCGCGTCAGCTGGTGCTAACTCAGCAGACAGTTGCAAAGCACGGGTAGAAAACAGACTATGCAGGGTGTCGGGCTTTGACTCGCTAAATACTAAATTAACGGCTTTATCGAAAGCGGCATTTTCTTCGCTTACGTTTACGTCGTCTGCGGCCGATCTTTTGGCTGGCTCTGTTTTGGGCAGCAATACGCTGTGGTCAGCCAGCAGTCCAAATAGTTCACCAGTGAGGCTAGTCTGAAAATTCACGATCGTACTGCCTTGCACGATGGCCCACTTATTGTGCGTGCCGGGCAGACCAAATAGCCGAAGCTTGGGAGCCGTATCAGCCTGCTGCTGGTTGGCTAATAGCCAGCCCAGAAGTTGTAACTCTTCGCCTCGCATAACATCGAACTGCCCCGAGCTGTTAGTGCAACTTAAACCGCCAACAATGTGTATTACATTGTCGCGCGCGCTGAATTGCCGCAAGCCGCTAGTGATGGTTTGAGCGGTGGCGGGGCAGTTTGAATAGTCGGCGGCTACCCATCCGATGTTGGATCCCACCATGCCAGACAATATGATTGCATCTATAGAATGTGACTTGAGCCAATCATCGCAAAGATCAAATAACTCGCTTTCAAAGCTTGCTTCGTGCGTGTTCGAGATTTCGCTGATGCCCCGCCCCGTGCGCATCTCCAGCAGCGAAGACTGCTGAGAGCTAGGGTCGAATTGAAACAGATAGAGTCGAAAGTTGCTGGTGCCCCAATCGCCTGCAATAAAGTACTCAGCCGTCATACTATGTGTTTGTCTAGAGCGTTATTTACGCATTACTGGTTGGGTGACTAATCTATCATATAATGATGCAACTAAGCCGTTTACACGGTTCGCATTGCATTGCCTTTCTTCGGTGATGGGTAAGCGCAGAAAAGAGTTTTTTCAAGCTAATCCATTCAAGTGTGAAACGAGTCTGAAGAAAATCCGAACAAACTTAAAGAGCTCATCATGAACAAATTGTCGCCTCTCACCCAGTTAGGATGTTGTTATTACCCTGAGCATTGGCCTCAAGACCTTTGGGAAAGTGACGCGAAGCGCATGGCTGAACTTGGCTTGTCGATCGTTAGAGTAGGCGAGTTCGCTTGGTCGAGGATTGAACCTTCACCCGGTCAGTTTGATTGGGCGTGGTTGGATGCAAGCTTGGACACTCTAGCCAAACACGGCTTAGGCGTAGTGTTAGGCACACCCACGGCAACCCCACCGAAATGGATGCTCGATAAGTATCCCGATATGCTGGCGGTTGACCTTGACGGCAAGCCAAGAAAATTTGGCTCTCGTCGGCACTACTGCTTTAGCCACTTAGCGTACAGAGAGGAATCTGCCCGAATAGCCAGCTTAATGGCCGAGCGTTACGCTGACCACCCAGCACTATTGGCTTGGCAAACAGATAATGAATACGGCTGCCACGACACTATTCGCTCTTACAGTGATGCTGCTCGCCATGAGTTTAGGCGCTATTTAGAGCAGCGTTACACTGATATTGAAACCTTAAATACCGCCTGGGGCAATGTGTTTTGGTCAATGGAGTACGCCGAGTTCGCTGAGATTGATCTACCCAATTTAACCGTAACGGAGGCTAACCCAAGTCATTGGCAGGATTTTTATCGATTCAGTTCGGATCAGGTAGTGGGCTACAACAAAGCACAAGTCGATGCCATCCGTA
>CAZOIG010000474.1:0-2827 GCA_964579235.1 uncultured Gammaproteobacteria bacterium | reverse complement strand
ACATGCTCCGCTCTTTGCGTAAAGTTTTGAATTCGCCGATCTTGTTCCTGAATACGAGCAATCTGAACATCACGTTCTTTTTCAGGGCTGGCGACCAACTGGTTAATTTGCTCCCAAGCCGTTTGCCAGGTTTGAAACGCTGCATTGGCAACCGCAAAACTGGCCTTGGCGGTTTCATGGGCTTGCTCATTGGCGTCAATCGCCGGCTGCATCTGGCTCACTGCCTGTTGAGCGGTTTCTAAACGGGAGCGATCAAGCTCAAGGTTTTCCAGCGCACTTTTTTCTGATCGAATTAGGCGATCATATTCTTCTTCGTTTTGCTTGCGGGTTTGTAGCGCATGCTGGATCGACTGCTCAACCGTTGCGACTTCACCACCTAAACCGTAGTAACGTGCTTGAACCTCGTTAAGTGAGTCAGTTAACTCAACTTGTTGCGCACGCATCTCTTCGATTTTTGACTCAACTGAGCGCTGTTCGGCGACCTGAGACTCGAAATCAGTTTTCAGATCACCCAATTTAGTGTCTTGCGCTAAAACCTGCTCATGCAGAGCAGCCCAACGCACTGCTTTCAAATGATGATCAAGCGTGCGTTGCTCTTCTTTGAATTCTTTGTAACGCTCGGCCTCGTTGGCTTGACGCTTTAAACGACGCAGCTGCGTGGACAATTCACCGATAATATCTTCCACGCGGCTAAGGTTGTCACGGGTATGTCTGATACGGTTTTCGGTTTCACGGCGGCGCTCTTTATACTTGGAGATTCCCGCTGCTTCTTCGATCAATACGCGCAGATCGTCGGGCTTGGATTCAACAATACGACCAACCATACCCTGCTCGATGATCGAGTAAGAGCGCGGCCCTAAGCCAGTACCTAAGAAAATATCGTGGATGTCTTTGCGGCGACACTTTTCGCGATTGATAAAATACTTAGAACCGCCGTCACGCATCAATTCGCGACGAATCGCGATCTCACCAAATTTTGCATAGGCGCCAGGGGCTTTGCCCTTGGAGTTATCAAATACCAGCTCAACATAGGCCTTATTGACCGGCTTACGCACAGCCGAGCCATTAAATATAACGTCGTCCATGCTCTCACCACGCAGGTTCTTGGCTGAGCTCTCACCCATCACCCAGCGTATCGCGTCAATCACATTAGACTTACCGCACCCATTAGGTCCCACGATGCCCACGAGGTTATTGGGCACGGCGACTTTTGTGGTATCCACAAAAGACTTGAAGCCTGAAAGTTTGATGTACTTTAGACGCATGGGTTAATTAGGCTGAGAAATCTGAAATCCTTCGAAAGTATCTACTGCATTTCCGCACGCTGACTTTCAAGCTATTAGTTGCAAGCTATTAGTTACAAGCTTGGCGAATAGTTAGTTCAGCGGCAGATTATTATTTTTATTCTTTTAACGATGGGTAATTGCCCCCGAAAGCGGGCAAACTGCATCAAATTTAAGCGCGCAATTATACGCGAACTTTTGACGACGAGGAGGCATACCGAAACGATAAACGCGTATAAAACATCAAATTCTGTGACTTTGTTTGCGAATTGCAATTAAAACGTAACACTAGGTGAACGAGTTTGTCTGTGAATCGAGTAAAATCGCCTGCGAAGATCGCTCGAAACTTACTCTAATTGCTAAGATTAGTTTAAAATCGCGCCGTTTAAAACCGCTGATTCACACTATCAGCTCAATTTAGAGAAATAATCATGGATCGACCAAGCCAACCCTCAAAAGAACTTCTGACATTCGAAAATCCGGCACCACAGAACGACTACACAATTCGAATCACGGTGCCAGAATTTACTTGCCACTGCCCGCTAACTGGCCAACCAGATTTCGCTGATTTCGTCATTGAGTACGTGCCAGATCAAGCCTGTGTCGAACTAAAAAGCCTAAAGATGTATTTCTGGTCGTTTCGAGACGAAGGTGGCTTTCATGAGAAGCTCAGCAATGAAGTTTTAGAAGCCTTGGTCGAAGCCACCAACCCACGCTTTATGCGCCTTACTGCCAACTGGAATGTACGCGGCGGCATCTACACAACCGTCGTCGTGGAGCATCAAAAAGGAGGCTGGAACCCACCATCGCGCATCGAACTGCCATAGTTCGCCATCACTTGATCGGTAAAACCACGTTTTGACCGCCATGAGCTTGAGTCACGCACAAATTCAGCAGTTTAAAATTGACGGCTATTTAGTGCTGCGTAATGCCGTGGAGCAAGCAACGCTGAACCGCTTGCGTAAAACCGTCAGCGATCATCTGCAAGACCGAGTGCCACCTTTCGAACTCGAGGCGCAAGTGCACTACCCCGGCGCGCCAGAGTCTGAATTGGCTGAAGGTGGCGAAACGATTAGGCGGCTCCGCTTAGCCTACGAGCGAGACACTGTATTCGCAGACATTGCTCACCTGCCAATCATCGCCACCGCGGTTCAACAGATTCTTGCCTCAGAACGGGTCTACATGAACCCCTGCCATCACAATTGCATCATGACCAAGCAACCGAACTATAGCTCGGCAACAATGTGGCATCGTGATACTCGATACTGGGATTTTAGTGATAAGTATTTGATCAATAGCTGGTTAGCCATCGGCGAAGAAACGCTAGAAAATGGTGCTATGCAAATTCTTCCGGGCTCACACCGCTGGGAAGTGGCCGAAGATGCTTTGGACGAAGCGCAATTCTTGATTACCGACCATCCTGACAACTTGTATCGTTTAGCGACCGCTCGCAGGGTCGAGCTAGAGGCCGGCGACTTGCTGCTGTTTAGCGCGCACTGTTTTCACGCCGCTGGACCCAATTTGAGCGACCAAAGCAAATTTGC
>CAZOIG010000473.1:0-8634 GCA_964579235.1 uncultured Gammaproteobacteria bacterium | reverse complement strand
CAACCAAGAGTCTAAACTACGACGAAGTTCATCGAATCGCTGGACAAGATCAAGTGATCAAGCAACTTTCGCGTGATATTCGCGAAGGTCCCAAATATCGAGTGGTGACCTCTTTGGCAACCCAGGAAATCGACGATCTTGATCCCACTATGGTGAATTTGGCTGCGAACAAAATATTGCTTGGTGTTGGCAATCCAGCTGAGGCAAAGAAGATTCAAACCTTGATAGGGCTGACTGATGAAGCAACTGAATTGCTAAGCAGTATTCGGCAGGCTGGGCAGGCTGGATCAACCGCGCTCTATATGCTGCAAATCGATGAAGCGCCAGGGCATATTGTTTTACCGCTGATGCTGACCCTTGGGCCCGAAGAGGTTTGGGCATACTCAACTACAAATGAGGACGATGCCTTGCGTCAGCTTTGTTACGAACGCGTTGGTGTAACGCGCACACTAAGGTTGCTCAAAGACTATTTTCCTGAAACTACGGTCACCAGTTATTTAGAGCAGCTACGTGAGGCGACTAAATCTGAGCACAGTGCTGACTACATTAGTATTATTGCAGAGCAAGTTTGCTCTCAGCAATTTGATCGCAATGAACTATTAAAGGCAGTTCGTTTTGGCAATTTGCGTGAGTAAGTAGACTCGCGATTGACGCTGTCTTAGTCGGCTAAAGAGATAGGCATGAGGAGCGCAACAGCTATGAGTATGTGATACTTGGCTTCTTACAAAAATTGGCGAGACCTTTTATGCGCTCTGAAATCAAACTATTACTGGCGTTCTGTTTTACGTTTTTGGGTGCAATAGCGATAGGCACATATCAATTCCTAGATCCGCGCTCCGCTCACTTTGTATTGTCTGGGGGCGACATAATAACAATGGATAAGGAACGGCCTTCTGCGAGTCATGTTGCAGTGCACGGTGAGCGCATCCTCGCTGTAGGTGATCGCCAAGATGTAATGCCCCACCAGCGTTGGTTCACTCGACAAATAGATTTGAATGGTCAAACCCTGCTGCCCGGAATGATTGAGCCGCATTCTCACCCCATCGCTGCAGCGGTGCTGTCGCAGTGGCTCGATGTCAGCGGTTTTACTTACCCGAAGTCAGAAGACGTTTACGAAGCACTAATTAAGGAGGTTGCGGCTACCCCAAAAGGCCAAGCGATCTTCGCATTTGGTTTAGACGCAATATTGACTCCGGATTTAGTCTTGCCTAACCGCGACCTACTAGATGAAATAGCGCCTGATAACCCTGTTTTGATCCTTTCTCAAATAATGCATACAGCTTGGTTTAACACGGCGGCAATGCGGGCTGCTGGTGTCGACGACACTGTGCAAGACCCTAAAGGCGGACACTTCGAACGATTTGACGACGGTCGCTTGAATGGCGTTGTCCATGAAGAAGCTATGAAATTGCTACTGGTAAACAGCGAGGCGAATTGGTGGGACAAGATTCAGCAAGCACTCTCGGTACGGCAAGCCTTTATTGACCAATATGGTGATTATTCAAAAGCTGGGCTAACCAGCATCACTGCATTAGGCGCGGTGCCAATGTTTGACGGATACTTTGGCTTTCTTGAGCACATTGCTACGCGGCGCGGCGCGCCAGTTCGTACATTCATGGCGCCGCTTTCAACAGAAGTTGATAAAACCCACTACACACCAGATTATCGTAATGGCAAGTTCCGTGTGGCGGGTGTTAAGTTTCATTTAGATGGGTCGCCGTGGACCGGAGGAATGGCAACCGCTGAGCCGTACTTAGAGAATGAGTTCACGCTTGATACGCTTAAGATGCCACGTGACAATTTAGGAATTCTTAAGTATTCCGATGACGAATTCATAGCTCAATTTGCTGAGTATCATGATCAAGGCTGGCAAATTGCGGTGCACTCACATGGCGAACGTGCTCACAGCTTGGTTTTAGATGCCATTGAAAGAGCGCAAGCTCGCAATCCGCGTTCAGACGCTCGTCATCGGATGGAGCATTTAGGCTTGTTTACTCGCGAAGATATGCAACGCGCTAACAGGCTTGGGGTGACTCCGAGCTTTTTTGTCGATCACATTTATTATTTTGGCCCGACTATTCGTGACCGCTTATTAGGTGCCGAGCGCGCGGATCGTTTTATGCCACTTGCTTGGGCGAATCAGGAATTTGAGCAGGTAAGCCTGCACATGGACACGCCCGCAACGCCGATCGAGCCGTGGCGAATGCTCAAGACTGCCACGACGCGAATTCCTCGTTTCGCCAATACTCCGCTCAACACAGCGCAATTGATGACTCGCCAAAATGCTCTTGAAGCGCTCACCATTGATGCCGCTTACCAACTGCACGCCGACCATGAGATTGGCAGTATTGAAGTAGGCAAGTACGCCGATTTCACTCTACTCAACAAAAATCCGCTCTCGACACCAGCTCAAGCGTGGGATCAAATTCGCAGCACTGGGACTTGGTTGGCTGGACAAGCGGTTCTACACTAAGATCACCAGTCGAGTCTTAGACTCGAGCAAATTTTTATAACTGAGCAGGCATTTCCATGCGCATTATCAAATTATTATTGATTTCGTTTTTGATCGTTACATTTGTAGCCGCAGCGTATTTGTACGATCCATTACCCGCGAACCCAAGTCCTGCTGAGTTAGCTAAAGCGTCTGAAAATTATTTCGCAGAGATCGTGCGTGACGAATGGGGTATACCGCACATTTCGGGCGAGCGCGATGCGGACGCTAGTTTTGGATTAGCTTATGCGCACGCCGAAGACGACTATCAAACTATTCAAGAAGTTGTGGCAGCAACTCGTGGTGTATTGGCACGCTACAACGGCGCAGGAGCGGCGCCTACAGATTACGTGGTTGCCCTATTGGATGTTTGGAATACGGTTGATGCTCAGTATGAGAGTGGTGTAGCTGACGACGTTAAAGCGATTGCCGAAGCGTACGCGGCTGGGTTGAATTTATACGCTTCTGAAAATCCTGATAAAACCTGGCGAGGTTTAGCGCCGTTCACAGCCGAAGAGGTAGTCGCTGGCTTTGTGTTTAAAACACCTTTCTTTTACGGGCTTGATGGCGTCCTGACTGGTTTGTTCGACGAGGAGCGACAAATGGAGATTGCTCTAGACCCAAATAACGGCGCGCGGGCTTTTGAAGTGCGTGCTAAGTCTGGCGCCGAGCTGGGTTCAAACGCGATGGCTATTAGTGCGCAACGCTCCGGTGAGAACACAACGCGCTTGTTGATTAATTCCCATCAACCGATGACGGGCCCCGTCGCTTGGTATGAGGCTCATATAAAGTCTGATCAAGGGTTGGATATTCAAGGCGGAATCTTCCCTGGCACCCCCGTTATTCTGCACGGCTTTAATAAGCACCTAGGTTGGGCGAATACGGTTAATCACATTGATTTGAGCGATGTGTATCGCATTACGCGTAACCCCGCAGACCCAATGCAATACAAGCTCGATGGCGAGTGGCGTGATTTTGAACGCGAAGTGGTCGAGATAAAAGTAAAGTTGATGGGCCCGTTTGTTTACAACGCCAAACGTGAACTTTTAAAGACTGAGCATGGACCGGTCATCGAAGCAGGCGACAAAACCTTGGCCCTACGTTATGCGGGGAGAGGCGAAATCAGGCAGTTAGAGCAATACTATCGTTTAAATCAAGCCAATGACTTTGAGTCCTTCATGTCTGCCATGCAGATGAATGCTCTTCCCAGTATCAACTATGTCTACGCCGACAAAGACGACAATATCGCCTTTATCCATAACGCGCAGTTCCCGAACCGAATTGAAGGATGGGATTGGTCAAAAGACTTGCCCGGAGATCGCAGTGACTTGATTTGGCAAGGCTATCGAGAATTTGATGCCGTGCCCAAGCTAATCAACCCAGAGTCGGGCCTTTTATTTAACGCAAACAACAAGCCGTTCAGCGCCACCGATGGCTCGGATAATTTACGGGCTGAAGATTTTCCGGCTTCAATGGGCTTGGCGAGTAATCAGACCAATAGGGCACACCGTTTAGTAGACTTAAACGATGGCTCAAGCCCAATAACTAAAGAGGTTTTACTCAAGCAAAAGTTTGATCTGAACTATTCCAAGTCCTCAAATCAGTACAAAATTGTGCAAACTATTGCCAATGCGCAATGGGATGATGAACGGCTTGCCGCGGCAGCCGCTCATTTAGGCGAATGGGATTTGAGAACGAATGTGGAAAATCGTCACGCCGCGCTAGGTGCCTTACTTTTTATGCAGTTGCGTCAGGCTAGCGATCCAGAGGAATACGCTCTTGAAAACCTGATTGAGCCATTCGGTAAAGCGGTAGATTTGCTTGAGCAAAATCATGGCCGTATTGATCCAGAATGGGGCGAAGTAAATCGCCTACAGCGAGGCGATGTGGATTTACCAATTAACGGTGGCCCCGATATTTTGCGCGCGATTTACGGCGCCGAGATCGCAGACGGTAAAACGCACGCTACGCACGGAGATACCTGGATGGCCATTGTTGAATGGCAAAACGGAGAATTCGTTAATGCCGACGTGATGCACCAGTTTGGCAGCGCAACGCTAGATGAAACATCACCGCACTACGCGGATCAAGCAGCCATGTTTGTCAATCAGGAATGGCGCAAGGCCGAGTTTGACATCGATGCCCTTCGAGAATCCGCCACCCGTGTATACACCTTGGGCGGCAACAAGTAGTGTGGGTAGTAGGGAAGCTTTGATCTTCTCTGGGCCATCTCTTAACCATCAAAGGAATTTACTGAGACTATGAGCAAGCTTCCCAACGAAAAAGACTTAGTCAAAAAGGCGCTCGCTCTGGGTATGCGCTACGGTGAAAGTAAGGGCGTGGTTAAGTTTGAAGCGACCGATTCTGCCGATGAAAAAATTGAATACGTTTACCGTTTACTGGTGCACGACAAACTTATTACGCCCCTGCCAAATGAAAAGCTTTCGCAAGCGAGTATGCGTCACAAGCTCGCTTTGTGGGTGAGCAGACTGCAAGCCAAAGTCGATCAAGCCTAAGCTTTTCGTGTCAAGCGATACGCCTTTTAGTCGGCAAAAAAACGCGGCCGAAAGCGTGAACAGCACCTCTAAATGCGGTAATCTGTTGATGGGGCAGGAAGCTGAAGTTTGATTTGATCAAGTTTTTGGGCATCACGCCTTTTGCGCAGAGCACTGTTCGCCGCGTTCTGATACAACAATAAGTAAGGAATAATTCTGGATCGTCAGCGAAGTTCCGCGCAGTCACTTATTGCCCCAATTGAAGCTACTTTCATCAAATTGGAGGAATACCATGAAGTTATCAGCACCAACTCAAATTGTTTTTTTTATATCTCTCGTGCTTGCAGTCTTAGGGCTGTTGTCGGGCTTTGGCGTTATTAGTGCTACAGCAGGTAATAGTTTTTACATAATGACGGCCGCATGGGTTGTGCTCACTGGTGGCGTAGTGCTCAAGGGGCTGTGACCAATTAGTGCGTCAGATATAGCAATGTACTCAAAAGGTACTTGCACAGGTTGACGAGTAAACGCTTCGCATAAAGCGTTTAAAATAGGCCCTCATGAGATTTGTTTCTCATGGGGGCTTTTTTTATCCAGTCCTTTTTCTTCTTACTATGGTCTTGCTATGGTCTTGGACACCGCTTTAGCGGTAGAGTAGTGCCAAGTGGTGACGTGTTTACGCTATTTTCGCCGACGCCTCACTTCTATAATTATCTCAGTCGTCGACAAGCTCGATACGACGCTTTAAAGTGACATTTTGCATATCTCAGTTTTATGCAACGTTTTTGGCAATCATTAGGAATAGATCGTGAACCAGCGCACTGAACAGTCTTCTGAGTCGATACAAGCTATTGTGGATCAATGGGTTCACAAGGAAGGCCCGCTGCTGCCAATTTTGCACGCAATCCAAGCGCAATTCGGTTACATCGCAACGGGCGCGGTGCCGATGGTCGCCAAAGCGCTGAATTTATCGCGTGCTGAAGTGCATGGTGTTATCAGTTTTTACCACGACTTCAAAACTGAGCCGAGTGGTGAAAACACCATTCAAATTTGTCGCGCAGAGGCATGCCAAGCGATGGGTTCCGCAAGCTTGGAAGAACACGCTAAGGAAGCTCTTGGTCTGGATTGGGGTGAAACAACAGCAGATGGGCGTGTAACCTTAGAGCCAGTGTATTGTTTAGGTAACTGCGCATGCTCACCGTCGATAAGAATTAATGATGATGTCCATGCTCGTGTTAGCAATACGCGCTTCGACGAACTTATAGCAAACTTGAACAAGGCGTCGTCGAATAACAGCAAGGTGGTGGATTAATGCCCAAAATCTATTTACCTCAAGATACCGTCGCCTGCGCACTGGGCGCAGATGAGATTGCGCGTAAGTTGCTTGCAGCACTGGACGCCAGTTCTTTGAAGCAGCAGGAGTGGCAGCTGATACGCAATGGTTCACGCGGCATGGCATGGCTTGAGCCTTTACTTGAGGTTGAGTACGAGGGGGAGCGAGTTGCGATCGGCGAATTTAAAGCCTTGCAAATTAGCGACTTACTAGCAGCAATAGAAAACAAAGAGCTAGACCAGCTTGAAGGCTACCTAGGCGACATAGAGCAGCACCAATACTTGAGCGCGCAGAACCGACTAACGTTTGCCAGAGCAGGCATTACTGATCCTTTGTGCTTGAGTAGCTATCAAGAGCTAAACGGTTTTAAGGGTTTAGCGAGAGCACTCCAGTTAAAGCCGCAAGCTTTGGTCGATGAAGTTAAGGAGTCTGGTTTGCGTGGGCGCGGTGGTGCAGCCTTTCCCACGGGTATCAAATGGCAAACCGTGCTTGATACGCCAGCGGATCAGAAATACATCGTCTGTAACGCAGATGAAGGGGACTCCGGCACATTTGCCGATCGTTTGTTAATGGAAGCAGACCCTTTCCAACTTATTGAGGGCATGACCATTGCCGGCTTGGCTGTGGAGGCCACTCAAGGCTATATTTACCTGCGTTCGGAATACCCTAAGGCTGAGCAACTACTCAATTCTGCTATTGAGATAGCCAGGTCAGCGGATTTGCTGGGCAGCAATATTCTTGGTTCGGGCAAGCAGTTTGAGTTGGAAGTTAGAATGGGGGCAGGAGCGTACATCTGCGGCGAAGAAACCTCCTTGCTTAATAGCCTAGAAGGAAAACGAGGTGTTGTTCGCGCCAAACCGCCTTTACCTGCGATAGAGGGCTTTTTGGGCAGACCGACCGTAGTTAACAACGTACTGAGCCTTGCCGCCGTCTCAAGTATTCTTGCCGACGGCGCGAACGCCTATAAGGACTTTGGAATGGGGCGCTCGCGCGGCACCTTGGCGTTTCAACTCGCCGGCAATGTAAGGCGCGGAGGCTTGGTGGAGCTAGCCTTTGGCACCACCTTGCGGACCTTGGTTGAGGACTTCGGTGGTGGCACGTTTTCGGGTCGCCCGATGCGGGCGATTCAAGTCGGTGGCCCACTCGGTGCTTATTTGCCTGAGTCGCAATGGGACACGCCTATGGACTATGAATCCTTTGCGGCCATCGGCGCGATGATCGGCCATGGAGGGATTGTGGTGTTTGATGATACGGTGGATATGAGCTCACAAGCCCGTTTTGCCATGGAGTTCTGTGCAGTCGAATCTTGCGGTAAATGCACACCCTGTCGTATTGGTTCAGTCCGCGGAGTTGAAGTGATTGACCGCATTCGCAACAATGAAGATGCCGCTAACAACATGATTCTGTTGAAAGATTTGTGCGACACCATGGAATTTGGCTCATTATGCGCAATGGGAGGTATGACGCCGTTCCCTGTGCGCAGCGCGGTTGAGCACTTCCCGCAAGATTTTGAATCAAAGAATTAGACTGTCTGGTAGTTAACGAAAGGTTAGATAAGCAGCCATGAAATTTTATGAACCTCAAGCAGATTTAGGAACTCCGGCGGTTGTTTGCGAAGAGTCGGTTACTTTGAGCATCGATGGAATCGAAGTGAGTGTGCCTAAGGGCACCTCGGTGATGCGTGCTGCCAGCGAAGTTGGCACCAAGATACCCAAGCTGTGTGCGAGAGACTCGCTGAATGCCTTCGGTTCTTGTCGGATTTGCTTAGTCGAAATTGAAGGCCGTCGCGGCTATCCAGCATCCTGCACCACACCCGCTGAGGAAGGCATGGTCGTTCGCACGCAAACCGATCAAATTGCAAAGCTGCGCCGCAACACCATGGAGCTGTACATTTCAGACCATCCATTGGATTGTTTGACCTGCTCAGTGAATGGCGATTGTGAGCTTCAAGACACAGCGGGCCAAGTTGGTCTGCGTGCGGTGCGTTATGGGTATGACGGCGCGAATCATCTTGATTCTGAGAAAGACGAATCAAACCCTTACTTCACCTTCGATCCCTCCAAATGCATTGTTTGCTCGCGTTGCGTACGAGCTTGTGAAGAAACACAAGGCACCTTCGCCCTAACCATAGACGGGCGAGGGTTTGCCTCTAAGGTTGCGGCGGGGCAGGACGAGTCGTTTTTTGACTCGGAGTGTGTATCTTGCGGTGCCTGCGTTGATGCTTGCCCAACGGCCACTTTGAGTGAGAACAGCATTATCGAAAAAGGCGTTCCAGAACACAGCGTGACGACCACCTGTGCTTACTGTGGTGTTGGCTG
>CAZOIG010000472.1:0-1745 GCA_964579235.1 uncultured Gammaproteobacteria bacterium | reverse complement strand
CAGATAGTCTAAATTACGGTTTAATTTCATAGCTTTATAGTAGATACCTTCATCGGTGTACGTTGGTGCGTCGAGCAATACCCTATGAGCAAACTAACACTGAGGCCTGAGCTTCATTTTTAATTGGAAAGCAAAAACCATCGTCGCTTACCGTAAACAAACTGAGGAGAGCGGTAACAACACTCAGTGTTTGGTTTGGCAAGACATACTTCAAAATGGGCATGGGTTGCTAGGTGTCCTGTTTGGGTAGAGGGCCAATTCCCAGCTTTGCTGCATTGGTTCTGGAATGTTTAGAGATACGAGAACTCCTCATTTTTGTCTCGCGAAGTCGGCCCAAGGGCTCATAGTCCAGCTTCTGTATGCAACCACCAAGGTCGTATTTCGGCGCTCGCGATCGCCTGGTCGATGATGGCGGTCTTCGTAGGTAAGTTGCTGGTAGAGATCGATCAATTCTCGGCATTTTCGGTCGAGAATTTTCTTTGAGTTGTCGGTTAAATCGCCGTAGCGAATCACCCGCAAAGAACCCGCCTCTTTGAAATCGTGATTAAAGAACTCTGGCAGAAAGTGCGTGTAGAAGAATTCAGCGAGCGGACCATCGGGTAGCCACTCAAAGTGGTTAGAAATAAGTGGCCTTATGCGGTTGTTGGGTCTGAGCTGCAATACGCCAAACCGCTCTAGGACTTTGAGCCGCTCCACAACTTCGTCCACATCCATCTCATAGCGGTAAAGAATGTCATCAATCGACCAAAAGTTAATCGCCGCATAAGCAATTAACAACAACTTAAAATCGCCGAGCAGCGCCTTTTCCTGTCCGACTGTGAGGTGCGATATTCGATGAACCTCTTCATTAACGTTCTCTACCATTGACAGTAAATCTACGCCCAGTACATCGCAAATCTGGTCCAGACGCTCTAAAGAAAAATTGCTCTTAGCGAACATTTTCTTAACCGAAGATTCCGCCAGCTCTAATTTAGACGCCAGATCAGCGTAACTCATACCTTGCAGCTTGAGCTCACGCTTAATATTGTTAACCAGTTTTCTAGAGTTCATTAAGGAGCACTACGCACGCGTTTTAGTCGTTAAAAGAGGCTCAAAAGTGAAATAAGGCTCGCTGAGATGGTTTGATCTAACAGACTGTGTTCAAACACCTCTTGCCAATCTCCTTAAGTCCAACATTGCACTTTTTAGACATTTACCAGCTAAAAAATAGCTTATTTCTATACTTGCATCAAATTATTGATATAAGTTCAACTAAATGGAACCTGATATGCCTGAGCAGGTAGAACACAACGGTACTTTAAAGGTGATAGCGCCATGAAGTAAGGCACAGCGGATTATTGCTGCTCGGCGCTTAGGCTGTAGGTTCAGCCGACTGACTTTGCAAAAATAAAGGCTACCCAGTTTGACCAAACGAGCTAAAATGATGCGCAAAGCCCTACACCAGACATCTCAATAAAATGACAGAGCAAACCTATGTAATGATCGGCACACCAGCCTACAACAGCATGGTACATACCGATTATGTACACTCTTTACTGAGTTTTAAGCAGTCTGGTATTAACTTCGGTTTTCTATCAATTGGAGGCGAAAGCCTAATTACACGCGCCAGAAACACGATTCTCGCGCACTTTCATCACGCCAAAGAATTTACACATTTGTTGTTCTTAGATGGCGATGTTTTGCTGAACGGCACTGATCTACAAAAAATGCTCGACGCCAACAAAGACGTGATTGGTGCACCAGTA
>CAZOIG010000471.1:0-2906 GCA_964579235.1 uncultured Gammaproteobacteria bacterium | reverse complement strand
AATTGGCTCGAACCCAACTGATCCAAATGCCCTACACGGCGGTTATTCGGCATTGTGGAATTCTTTAAGCCAGAACGATAAAAACAACTTGGTGATTACCGCCGCCGGGGAGTTTGGTCGACAAATTCGCGACAATGCTGGCTTTGGTACGGATCACGGTAAAGGCAATTTGATGTTTGTGATTGGCGAGCGTGTGCGTGGTGGTTTGTACGGCGCTTACGCGCAAGACGATGAGCTGGCTAAATACTCGGAACCGCCCTACAAGACGCCAGACATCACACCTCGCACCGAGTTTGACCAATTATTCAGCAAGGTCGCAGATTGGGTACATCCCAACTCGGGTACTCAAGTATTCCCGCGCATGAGTTCTGGGTATGGTGGGGAAAGACCGATCATTGAAGTGCCAGGTATGTTCAACAATTTATTTCGGGCTTAGGTATGCGCAAAGCGAAACGGGTATGGTTGATGCGGGTGGCGCTGGCCTGCATTGTGTGTGGGATAAGCAATACCAGCCAGGCAAGAGGGCAATACCTTGATTGGTTTAAAGATTACTACAAAGGGTCAGAATCCGCGCAAGCAAACTGCCAGCTGTGCCACGAACGCAGTAGCGGTGGTAATGGCTGGAATCGCTACGGATGGGCGATCAGGCCTTCTTCGGGGCAGCAACTTGCCAATGCTGAGGCCTTAATTTCTCGACTCAATATAGTCGCAGATGAGCTGTCTAGCGACGCTCAAGGCGCGCTGCAATTTATTGACGAGATTCGCTACAACTCGCAACCTGGATGGACTGCGGGAGCCACCAATACCATTACGTTTGCCGACGGCAGCACGCAAATTGAACAAGCGCCTCCAGAAAGCTTCAGTGAACAAGGTTTAGAGATTGACCTAGATTTCAGCCCGGCAACGCGCCCTTTTACCGACGATATTTTACCCGGCTCCCAAGCCGTTGACTTGGAGCTGGTTGTAGGTGGCCTAAGTGCGCCGCTCAAAGCGGTTAGCGCGCCGGGCATAAATGGCAGTATTTTCGTGGTGGAGCAAATTGGTCGGGTGCGTAGAGTGGATCTTACCAGCCGACAGATCACCACTTTTCTCGACATTCGCTCTAGCCTGGTGGGTTTGAATTCCGGCGGGGATGAGCGCGGCCTACTCGGCTTGGCTTTCCATCCAAACTTCGATCAGAACGGCCTGTTTTATACGGTGCAATCAGAGCCACGCAGAACGCGTGATGATGACCTTGTTGACTTCACCACCTTGCCAGATTCGGTAGACCCCAACCACCGCACCTTCGTGGTTGAGTACCGTGCGTCTGATCCAAGTTGCAATTCCAGCATCACGCGCCGACGCAACCTAATGATCATCGATCAACCCCAGAGTAACCACAACGGCGGCGATCTTGCATTTGGTGACGATGGCTACCTTTACATCAGCGTCGGTGATGGCGGCGGTCGCGACGACCAGGGTGTGGATAAACCCGACTCGCTCTTCCCGTTTGACGGCCATGGCTTATTGGGCAATGGTCGTGATAACACCTCAGCACTGGGGTCAATATTGCGTATAGACGTTGATCTACGCAGCAGCACCAATGGCCAGTATGGCATTCCTGCGAGCAACCCATTCACTCAAACTGATGGCTTGGATGAGATTTATGCCTACGGCTTCCGTAACCCATTTAGAATCTCATTTGATGCCCAAAATGGCGATTTGTGGACCGGCGATGTAGGCCAAAATGAAATCGAAGAAGTGAACCGTGTTGTGAGCGGTGGCAACTATGGCTGGAATCACAAAGAAGGCGATTTTTACTTTATCGATTTCAACGAATCGTCTTCAAATTCAAGTCAAGTTCGGCCCTTTCTTACACGTGACGAACCCGCCTTCACCCCACAAGACCTGATAGACCCAGTCGTTCAGTACGATCACAATCAAGGCATATCCGTTACTGGCGGCTATGTCTATCGCGGTAGTCAGGTTGCGGGACTGGCTGGACAGTATGTCTTCGCCGACTACCTCGCGGGCACAGGAAAACGGCTCCTACATTTTGATACAACAAGCCCAACGCCAATCATCACTAAAATGTTGATGGACGATTTGAGTGAAAACATCACGGGGTTTGGTGAAGATTCAGATTTAGAACTTTATGTGGTCAGCAACCCAAGCTTTTCCAGCAGCAATACCAATGGCAGCTTGAGCAAGATAGTAACAAGCGAGTTGATTGATCCAAATAGAACATACAACCCGCCCTCTAATGAGCGAGAATCCGCGACCTGCAATGTAGACCCGAATGACAATCTCTGCATGCCGATTCAAACCCAAAATAGGGGCCTTGCGATTATTTGCTTGTAGAAAGTGCGCTCGCTATCTACCCGCCGAACTGGCTCGCCGAAGATGATTTTACTTCTATTTCTCAGCCCTACTAAGCTCTACGCGCTGCGAGGACGGTAGTAAATGGCATCGCTTATGATTCATCAAGGCTGCGTAAGTCAACTTTGCGCCTCGATACAAGGCCGCGTGCCGAGTACCGTGTACTGAGGTTGCCGCGACCGCGCGTAAAACTTGATGATGCACCGTTTCAAGCGCCAGTCGCGCCATCTTGGTGTAACCCTGTTTTTGATACAAGTCGGCAAGATTGTGATACGTCACGATCACTGCAAAAACCGCTTCGCTGGGTTCGCCTGGCTCTACAAACGTCTGCTCGGCAAGCACTCTCGCGTTTTCATATTCCAACCGCGCTGCCTCATAGTCGCGGTTCAAAAACTATTGATTACCTTGGGTGATATGCTCTTTCCAGTTTTTCATTCGGCTTTGGCCTGTGACAAGCGCGGATTAAGGCGCAATAAAACTTAGTAGCGATTCGAGCAACAGATATAGAGACCGTTGCAGCGCAACTAAATCTACATCGGATTATATGC
>CAZOIG010000470.1:0-3698 GCA_964579235.1 uncultured Gammaproteobacteria bacterium | reverse complement strand
ACGCTGATTACACCAGCTGACGCGTTTTTACCAAACAGCGTGCTTTGAGGACCACGAAGAACCTCTACGCGCTCCAATTTAGGTAAATCGGAAATCGCAGCCGCAGAACGTGAACGATAAACACCGTCGATAAATACACCTACTGAAGGCTCAATACCTGGGTTGTTTGCACCGTTACCGAAACCACGAATTACGAAGTTAGTATTAGTTGAGTTTTGTAACTGACTGATTCGCAGCGAAGGTACCACTGTTTGTAGATCAATTACGTCTAAAATGTTCGCATTTTCGATGGTTTCACCTGTGGTGACCGTCACTGCGATTGGGATTTCTTGAAGCGTTGAAGCCCGCTTGGTAGCGGTTACAACGATCTCTTCGATTTGCGCTGAAGCTGTTGACGTCACTGCTAAACCAGTGAGCACAGCGAGTGCAATGCTTTTTTTAGAGAACAAAGGCATCTAACTCCTCCTCGGATAGTTAATAGCTACAAGGCCGGATAATTCCAACCCTAAGAGCATTCGCCAACGCAGGATTATATTTGCCTGCTGAAAATGGCTACGCTGGTAGTAGTTTTAACATTAATACCTCCAAATCTAAAGGTTTTTCGCCACATTCGAACTGATTTGGACTATTCACGAGCAAACTATGCTCAACCGCTGCTTAGGCAGTGTTTTTGATACACGGCAAGCACTATACTCCGCCAGAACTCGAATCGCGTCTTAATTTTAAACTGAGAAACCATGCATCACCCTTCGCCACGAGCGGCAAAACTGTTCATTATTGCAACGGTGACCTTAGACGCCATGGGCATCGGGCTCATCATGCCGGTGATGCCAGACTTGATTCGAGAGATTCAAAGCGTTGATTTGGCACAAGCGGCGTTTTGGGGCGGCTTATTAAGCTTTACCTATGCGTTCATGCAATTTGTGTTCGGACCGTTAATCGGTAATTTGTCAGACCGCTACGGTCGCCGACCCGTGCTGATACTGTCGTTGGTCTTCATGGGACTAGACTATTTCCTAATGGCGATTGCGCCAACGCTGTTTTTGCTGTTCATCGCACGCTTAGTCTCCGGAATAACAGGGGCAACCTATGCTACGGCTGCGGCGTACCTCAGTGACATATCTAAGCAGGGTGAGCGTTCACAAAATTTTGGCTTGGTGGGAGCGGCCTTCGGCATTGGCTTTGTGCTTGGGCCAGCGATTGGCGGCCTATTAGGCGAACTCGGAACGCGCATGCCGTTTATGGTGGCAGGAGCGCTGGCTTTAGCTAACGCCATATTTGGCTATTTCGTGCTGCCAGAGACTCTAGGCAAACAAAACCGCAGACCTTTTGAGTGGCGTCGCGCGAACCCGTTTAGCGCCCTACTTCGAGTAAGAAACCTTCCTGCCGTGGGCGCATTGATGGTGATCGTATTGATTTTCAGTACCGCCAATGGCGTTTATGCCGCGATTTGGAGTTACTTCACCATTGAACGGTTTGCTTGGACATTAGGTTTAGTCGGCATCAGTCTAGCGGTGTATGGTGCCTCCTCTGCCGCGGTACAAGTTTTTGTTTTACCCCGTTTAGTCAAACGTTTTGGCGACTCAGGCACGGCGGGAATTGGACTAAGCATTTCGATTGCTTCGTTTTTATTTCTAACGGTGGTCGAGACAGGCTGGCTAGTGTTTTTGACTATGCCTATTACCGCTTTAGGCGGCGTGGTTGGCCCATGCCTTCAGGGCATGATGGCTGACAGAGTCGCCGACGATTCGCAGGGCGAACTGCAAGGGGTGTTCTCGTCGGTCCTAGCTATTTCTATGATTGTTAGCCCAGTACTCATGAGCTTTGTGTTTAAGGAGTTTACTCAAAGCAGCGCAAGTGTGTACTTACCCGGGGCACCCTTTATCGTTGCAGCGCTTCTCAGCAGCATTGCGTTGTGCATACTTTGGGCCAGCCGTCGCTCACGTCGAGCCTGAGCTTAGTGCTCGCTTCATCGACTCATGAGCCGGCGCTGACGCGGACGCGGGCGCGGATAGGCTGATTCATCAGTATGTTATGATGGCGCTCAAATAAAAACTCACAATCTTAGACACTACTATGGAACAACTCAGCGGACTCGATGCCAGTTTTCTTTACCTAGAAACCGCCAACTCTCCAATGCATATTGGTGCGCTGGCGATCTATGACCCGTCCACTGCGCCAGGCGGTGCGGTAGGCTTTAAGCAAATCATGGAAAACACGCTAAAGCGCGCCGACCGAGTCGCAATGTTGAACAATGTGTTAACCGAAGTTCCACTGGGCATGGATCACCCGTATTGGCGTACCGACGGCGCCTTTGACCCAGAGTTTCATATTCGGCACATCGCGCTCCCTAAGCCCGGTGATTGGCGCCAGCTATGCATTCAAGTAGCGCGTCTGCACGCTCGCCCCCTAGATAGAGCAAGACCGCTTTGGGAGTTTTATATTGTCGAGGGATTAGACAACCTCGAAGGCTTCCCCAAAGGCTGTTTTGCCTTGGTGAGCAAGATGCACCATGCCGCAATTGATGGTGCGTCGGGAGTAGAAATCAACGAAGTAATTCATGATCTCACGCCAGACTACGAAGTAGCCAAGCTGCCAGAAATCAAAAAAGAACGAGAGCCGACCAACATGGAGTTGATCTGGAAAGCCCAGCTCAACAACATCAAGACACCGCTTCGATTTCTCGAGGTGGCTCGCAATACTGTACCTGGCTTTGCTAAAGCCATGGCGGGCGTTGCACGCGGCAAGCTCAGCCGAATCACCGATATACCGCGAACTCGGTTTAATTCAAATGTCTCGCCCCATCGAGTGTTCGATGCGGTCGAATTTGATTTCAAAGACGTGAAACTCATAAAGGACTCAATCGATGGAGTAACCGTAAACGATGTTGCCATCAGTATTGTTGGTGGTGGACTGCGTAAATATTTAGTCGATAAAGGTGAGTTGCCTGAAGAATCGTTAGTCGCGATGGCACCAATCAATATTCGCACGCAAGACAAAAAAGGCACTGCGGGCAATCAAGTTTCGCAAATGACAGTACGCGTTTTCAGCAACATTGAAGACCCTATTGAGCGGCTTAAAGCCGTACACGATGGCACCGCTAATGCGAAGGAGTTAACCAATGCTGTCGGCGCAAAATCAATGACTGACTACGCTCAGTTTATGCCGTCAACGCTCTCCGCTGCAGCCGCCAGGCTTTCTAGTCGCGTGGGTCTCGCAAACCGAATAAAACCGGTTTACAACTGTGTGATCACCAATGTGCCCGGACCACAAATCCCGTTGTACTTTACCGGTGCTAAATTGATGGCAAGTTATGGCTTGGGCCCAGCGATTGATGGCATGGGCCTATTTCAATGTATTTTCAGCTACGCTGGCCGTATCAATATTGGCGTGTCGGCATGCCGAGCTATGATGCCTGACCCAGCGTTTTACCGTCAGTGCTTGCAAGATTCTTTTGACGAGCTGCTAGCGGCGGCTAAAGAGTTAGATAAACCTAAAGCACCCGCCGCCAATAAGAAAAAAGCTAAACGCGCCAAAAAAGCAAGCACCAAGAAAGCTTAGTCGCAGTTAACAATACCGTATAAGGCAGCATAGAGATTCAGTATGAGCGAGCAGTATTTAAGGTCGAACGGCCTCAAACTAGCGTACGACGAATTTGGCAACTCAGACCACCCCGCGATCGTGCTAGTGATGGGGCT
>CAZOIG010000469.1:0-2443 GCA_964579235.1 uncultured Gammaproteobacteria bacterium | reverse complement strand
ATCAATGGGCTTATCATGATTGTGCACGGTTTAGGTGAGCACTGCGCCCGCTATAATGCAATCGCCGAATACTGCAATTCTCGTGGTTACCACGTTGCGTCTATGGACTTACCTTGCCATGGGCGTTCAGACGGTCCGCGTGGTCACATTACTTCGTTTGATGTGTACAGCGATGCCGTATTAGAAATGTACGACCGTGCAACTCACAATTATCCAGACCTTCCAGTAACTCTATTGGGTCACAGCATGGGCGGGTTAATATCAGCTCGTTTGTTATTAACCGAGCAAGACAAATTCAGTAATTGTGTATTGTCGGGTCCAGCCATTCAGAGCCCGCAAGAGCCGCCCAAGTGGCAGGTTGCGGTGATTAAAAACCTGGCTAAGCTCTTCCCTGCACTCAAAGTCTTAGAATTAGACGCTAGCAAGGTGAGTCGAGACCCTGAAGTGGTACGAAAGTATTTTGCCGACTCTTTAGTCAGTAAAGAAAAGCTGTCAGCTCAGTTTCTAGTGTCGATGTTTGCAGCGATGCAAGAAGTTAAAGAGCAGGCTGAAAAAATCACCTTACCGATGTTCGTCTTGCACGGCGGTGACGATGTAATGACCTCACCTGAGGGATCGCGCTTGCTCTGCAATAGCATCAGCTCTAAGGAAAAAGGACTCAAAATCTATCAAGGCTTGTACCACGAAATTTTCAATGAGCCCGAAGCAGCCGATATCTACAAAGAAGTGGTTGATTGGTTGGATGAAGTAAAGTCAGCGTAAAACGCTGACTTAGCTCACCAGGCCTAATACGGCTCCGGCTGGGTCCTGAATGATTGCGAAGCTCTCACTACCCATAGGCTTTGGGCCATCTAGAACTTTGCCCCCCAATTTCACTACGCTGGCCACGCTTGCTTCAACGTCGGCAACGCGCACGTACATTAGCCATTGAGCAGGGAAGTTTTTATTGGGGCCACGGGCGTGACAGATACCTGCAATAGTTTCGCCTGATTCGGGCAGATTGACGTTGTAGTCTTCATATTCCCCCATGCTGACTGCGGAGTTTTCCCAACCAACTACCGCGTGATAAAAGTCTCGCACGCCGGTCGCGTCGTCTACGGTGAGGTCTCGCCACTCGATGGCGCCAATAGTCTTATCGCTCATTATTGTTCTCCTTATCCTTCTTGTTCGTCTGAACATTCTGCGGCCACGCTATTAACAATGCAAGCACACGCGTTTGGTAGAGTTCGGTTTCAACTAGTCATTACCTGATTTCTGAACTTCTTTGGTTTAGCCGATGCTTGAAATTTTAGATATTGAAGAGGGCGCTTCCATTGTATTGGAGCCGAACAAGTCGATGTCTTGGGAAGGCAATCGGCGCATTTTGTTCGCCATGTTTATTGTGAACATGGTCATCGGTATAAGTTTTGCAATGATTGGTGGTTGGTTGATCCTGCCGTTTGCTGGGCTGGAAATATTGCTGGTTGGTATCGGTATGTACTACGTTTGTTGGAAGCTCAATTTCAAGCAAGTCATTAAGATCCAGGCTGAATCTTTCACGCTGCAAAAAGGCGTGTACTTTCCTGCCGAGGAATGGCAGTGGCAAACGGGTGCGACACAATTGCTGAAACAGCCCAGCCAATATCGAATGAGCCCACCAACCTTGTATCTAAAGCACCTGAACGAACGCATTGAGATAGGTGACTTTTTAAATCGGGAAGAAAAAAAGGATTTGGTCGCCTGGTTTAAGCAGCAATCCATTCCTGTGGTCGTGATCGAGCGCTAGCCTTTGCGCCCTATCGGTCTTGCCGTTTGTTCGGGCAAAGCTTGATGAAGTCTATTACACTCCGATTATGCAAGATCATCGCTACTCACGTCAGGAACGCGTTCCTCAAATTGGTCAGCAAGGCCAGTCCCGCTTAGCGCAAGCTAAAGTGGTCGTGGTCGGCGCTGGCGGCTTGGGCTGTGTCGCTGCGCCTTTACTGGTTGGCGCGGGAGTGGGGACTACTGTTTTGGTAGATCACGACTCTGTTAGCGAGAGTAATTTACATCGGCAAACGCTCTACCGTGAAGCTGATATAGGATTGCCCAAAGCTGAGGTGGCTCAACGAGAGTTGTCTGGTCTAAATTCTTCTGTCGCGGTAGCGGCGGTGGTTCAATCTTGTCACCCTGACAATGTTTTCGACTTAATCGCCGACGCTGATGTGGTTTTGGATGCGGCCGATAATTTTGCTGTATCTTATCTTCTCAGTGATGCGTGTCAGCAAACTAAAACTGTACTGATCAGCGCATCGGTTAATCGTACCTATGGGTATGTTGGCGCTTTTTGTGGACGCGACTCACTTGCCTTAGCGAGCTTTAGGTCAGTTTTCCCTTTGGTGCCAGACCAACAAATGTCTTGCGATATCGTGGGTGTAACCGGTCCATCGGTGGCGGCTATTGCGGCGGTGCAAGCGCAAGAAAC
>CAZOIG010000468.1:0-2259 GCA_964579235.1 uncultured Gammaproteobacteria bacterium | reverse complement strand
ATCTATCGTGTAGATGTATTCATTGCCCTCGCGCGGGCTAAACCGTTTTAATGTGCGTTGCTCTTTGGAGTCATATACTTCAGGCTTTAGGTAGGAACGCGGACTGATGCGATGAATAATTTGGTGCAACTCGGCATCATTTGGCTCGAGTTGATTGGCGCGTTTTAACCAGACTAAAGCATCCTCCCAATACATGGCGCGATACAAGGCCATGCCTAAGGTTCTGGCACTATTGCGCATTCCGGGCTCGTCCGGTTGCGCTTCCAGTGCGGCGGCCACCATCGCTGCGCCACCTCTCACATCGCCCGAATGCAGTTTGATCAAACCGAGATTGTGCTTCACGTCAGTTCGATCAGGGAAGTCTGCCGACAGTTGTTGATACAGTTCGGCTGCGGTAGACAAATCGCCTGAGCGATGTGCGCTAACGGCAGCTTGCATACGCTGTTCAAAAGGCTCTTGCATCGATACTTAACTTGGAAAAATGGATGGTTGTCTGGTGACTACTAAAAAGCTGTGATAACCTGAGAGCATATAAAACGGTGGGTTAGAGTGAGTTTGCATCGACCCGCGACGAATGTCACGCGAGAGATCGATAATGAAAGCCAAAAAGCACTCCTCATCTAAGTTCAGTCAATCAATATCGTTAAGCCAAACAACACCTGTGGGGCACTCGCGACACAACACCAAAGCGCTAACTCCAAGCCTCTTAACCTCAGCCATAGCCGCATGCTTATTTGGAGGCAATGCTCCAAACGCTTTTGCTGACGCCGAGGAGTGCGGAGTTGGAGAGTTCTACAATGGATGCGGTTGTACTCAGGCCTTGCCCGGTTTCTACGTAGACACCCCCGGTTCAAGCTCACAAACGCCGTGCGGTGCTGGAACGTTCAACCCAACTGTTGGCGCAAGTTCCTCAACCGCTTGCCAAGAAGCGGACCCTGGTTTTTTCACTCTCGGTACAGGTAATAGCACTCAAACTGCCTGTCCTGTTGGAAGGTTTCAGGCCGATGCCGGACAATCAGGCTGTTTTTTCGCCCCTGCTGGAACCTATGTCGGTGCAACAGGATCAAGCGAGGCAACGCCTTGTGAGTCCGGCACATTTTCAAACCCTGGCGGAGCTTCGGCATGCACAAATTCCGGATTTGGTAGCTTTGTCGACTCTTCAGATCCTACCAAAACTCAAGAATGCCAACCCGGAACATACGGACCCAATGCGGCTAATGAGATCTGCGAACCCGCTGAGGCGGGAACATTTGTGGCCGGCTTCGCCGCTTCTGGACCAATCAGTTGTGTCGAGGGTCGATTTCAGCCTGAGGAAGGAAAAACCAGCTGCATAGACGCTGAAGCTGGTTTTTTCGTCGATTCGCCTGGTAGCCCCAATCAAACGATTTGTGAAGCGGGAACGTTTTCAAACGTAAGCGGCGCAACAAGCTGTGAGAACTCTGGAGTTGGGCGATTTGCAGCTCAAGAGTTAAGTAATCCAGAAGACCCGAGGGGGGCAACAATCGCCTCAGACTGCGAGGCCGGCAGATATGGTCCTTTAGAGGCAAACCCATTCTGTGAAAAAGCCGATGAAGGTTTCTTCGTAGGCAGTGCTGGCCTTAGTGCTCAATCAGCCTGCGTTCCCGGCCGCTTTGCCGATGTTGTTGGCTTAAGTTCATGCAAACTAGCTGATGAGGGGTTTTTCGTTGGTGGTTCTCAAGCGACCTCCCAAACGGCCTGCGTCGCTGGCTTTTTTACCGACTTAAAAGGACAGGAATCCTGTGGTTCTGCAGAGCCAGGCTTTTTCGTTAATACCGACGCCGCGTCATTCCAAGAACCATGTACACCTGGCAAGTACAATCCAAACTTTGGAGCGAGCGCTTGCTTGAACGCTGAAGAAGGTAATTTCGTCATTACGGTTGCGGCAACAACACAAACGCAATGCTTTTTGGGCACGTTCAACGATCGTATAGCCGCATCGAGCTGCACTAAAGCGCCTATTGGGTTTTTCGTGAATACTCGTGGCGCTACGTCCGCCCAGCAATGCCCCAATGATGATTTCCCGCAGCGCACGGGCTTAAGCAGTTGTGCGCCGATTGTGGTTTCGCCATCCCCATTCTTGCCCGCGATTAATTCTCTGCTTTTAGAGGAAGATACGCCACCGCCGCCAGCCCCAGCGGCAAGTTGATGCGACATTCGAGTGCGCACCCACAAGCGCAGTCGTCCATAAGCAGCAAGCCTGTGAGCTAAACGTCAGAGCCAAATTAGGCTCCCGCTAGC
>CAZOIG010000467.1:0-7738 GCA_964579235.1 uncultured Gammaproteobacteria bacterium | reverse complement strand
CAAATGATTTTGGCAAGAGCCCTCAGCTGGAATGAGCCCTCAGCTGGAATGAGCCCTCAGCTGGAATGAGCCCTTGGAATGAGCCCTCAGCTAAAATGAGCCTTCAGCCAAAATGAGCCTTCAGCCAAAATAAGCCTTCAGCCAAAATAAGCCTTCAGCCAAAATAAGCCTTCAGCCAATATAAACCTTCAACTGAAATGAGCCTTCAAGAACGGAATAGTAATTTTGCGCTGTTCTCTCAGCGCCAAATTATCTAAGGTCTCAACGGCCTCAAACAAGGCGTGCTTATCACGCGAGAAATGCGTCATCATATAATCGAGAACACGTTCCGAAACGGTCAAGCCAGCGCCTTGAAAACGCAAGCTCAACGCAATGCGAGTGTGCTCATCATCAAGTTCCGTTAAAGAGTAAAGTAAACCTGCGCTCAATCGGCTAGCAACATCCTTTAGTTCCCATTGGGTCGCTTCAATGCCTCGAGCACTCGCAGCCACGAAGACGCCCCCAGATTGGCGCACGCGCTCGATTAAGCTAAACAACGCCACCTCATCATCCCTATCGCCCTGTAGAGCGTCCACATTATCGAGCAGGGTGAGTTGTTTAGGACTGAAGTCTTGCAGCAATTCCGCGTAACCTTTAATTCGTAGGCAATCTAAATATTGGCAATCACTGCTTGAGTAGCCTAGGTCCTTGGCGTTAAGAATGGCGTAAAGCAAATGGGTTTTACCGGTACCGCGAGCGCCAATCAATGTAACGGCCTGCGCGGATTCAGCATCGCTTGTTAGCGACAAAAGTGCCTCGACAACCGATTGATCTTGCTTAGTTTGCGCAACGAAATTGGCAAACGTGAGTTGCACTCGCTCTAAAATTGCAAGACTCAGTTGGGGTGAGATAGGATCAGACATGCGAGATGCTTGAGGCTTAATCGTAAAAAAAGCAGGAACTGCGTGGAAAAAGGTTGAACCAGGCCAAAATCGACTAGTCTTCTTCGACTTTCAGTTGCTCCGGATCTTCCATCGTTTTCAGCGACCAGATAATCACATAGGCCGTACCACTCCAAACGCTAGTAACGAGGACCAGATAAGCCAAGAGGGTGACAAACCAAGCTATATCCAAAGTAAATGCGGCCGCCAACAAGGCCACGCCGATAAACACAATCTGACTGACGGTATTCAGTTTACTGCTACGCAATGGTTCCATCTTAATTGGGCCATAGAGCAAGAACATAATCAGATAGCCGCCAATAATCACTATGTCTCTGAACACAACGACGATCATCAGCCAAAACGGGATGACCTCGAGTAAAGACAGCATCACATAGGCGCTCACGAGCAGAGCCTTGTCGGCCAGCGGGTCCAAAATTGCACCTAATTGGGTAAAGGCGTTGAAACGCTTGGCAATAAAGCCGTCGAGTGCATCTGAAATACCGGCAACCACAAACACCAAGAACGACAACATGTACTCCTGTCGCTGTAGTAAAACGATTAGCCAAGGCACCATTGCGATCCGTGCCAGGGTTAATAAATTAGGTACGTAATACATAAAATGCCGCCCGTCAGCAAAATAGTTGCTGAGTGATGCTTTATCCCCATTGATAAGCCGTAGCAATGATTATCTCTAGCTTTTCTTTGATACACAATGATAATCGAAACAGATACAATACGGCATCTCAGAAACCTGCGCCTAAAGCGAATAGTTTGGCTTGCCTAAGCTTGCTCAGGCTAGGTTCGCGCAATACTTGAACAACCACAGGAAGAAAACGTGTCAGATCAAAAACCAACTCATTCCGAGTCGCTCAGTTACAAAGACGCTGGTGTAGATATTGAAGCCGGAGACGCCTTTATCGATGCGATTAAGCCTGTGGCAAAGCGCACTCTGCGAGAGGGCTGTATGAGCGGTCTAGGTGGCTTTGGTGCTTTGTTTGAAGTACCTAAGCGCTACGCAGAACCGGTTCTGGTTTCTGGCACCGATGGCGTGGGAACTAAACTTAAACTGGCATTTGATTTAGACAAACACGACACAATTGGAATCGATCTAGTTGCTATGTGTGTGAATGATGTCATTGTTCAAGGGGCTGAACCCTTGTTCTTCTTAGACTACTTTGCCACTGGCAAATTAAGCCCCGAAAAAGCCGCCGACGTTGTTACCGGAATCGGCGAAGGCTGTGTGCGGTCCAACGCCGCGCTGATCGGTGGTGAAACCGCCGAGATGCCAGGAATGTACGCCGATGGTGAGTATGATCTAGCCGGTTTCTGTGTGGGAGCGGTTGAAAAGTCGAAGATCATCGACGGCAGCAAAGTAAAAGCCGGCGATAAACTTATTGGCGTTGCATCCAGCGGTGCGCACTCAAATGGGTACTCGCTGATTCGCAAAGTAATTGATACTCACCAAGCGCCCCTAGACACTGCAATTGGTGATAGCACCTTAGCTGAAGCCGTGCTGGAGCCTACCCGCATTTACGTTCGCGCCATGCTTGATCTAATCAACAAAGTAGACGTGCACGCCTTGGCGCACATCACAGGTGGTGGTATTCCCGGCAACTTAAACCGCGTATTACCTAATCACACTTTGGCTACCGTTCGAGAGTCCTCCTGGGAATGGCCCGAACTGTTCAAGTGGTTGCAAGCAACTGGCAACATCGCGCGCGATGAAATGTATCGAACATTCAACTGTGGTGTTGGCATGATCGTGGTGGTGTCTGAGTCAGACGCTGACGCCGCAATCAATGCGCTTAACGAAGCGGGTGAAGTGGCGTTTGAATTGGGCGAGATAAGTCATGCGCCAGAGCAAGAGGAAGCCACGGTTAACATCGTAGCCTAGCTCACCTCTCCAGCCGATTTTCAACCGACTAAGCAGGGTGTTTGAGCAATGAGCCATGACCAGAGCCAATCTTCTATCGAATCACGCTCGCCGGCACGCGCTGTCGTCTTGATCTCCGGTGGTGGCAGTAATTTACAGGCGTTTATTGATCAAATTAGCGAGGGCAAACTACCTCTCGAAATCAGTCTGGTTATCAGTAACATTGCGGGTGCCGGTGGTCTGCAACGAGCTCTTAATGCTGGCATTAACACACAAGTTATTGAGCATACTGCGTTTGCAGATCGTGCGTCGTTTGATACCGCATTAGCCGAGCGAATCGACCAAGAGCAGCCCGATCTCATTATCTTAGCCGGCTTCATGCGGATTTTGACCGCAGAGTTCGTCGAACGCTATACAAACCGATTAATCAATATTCACCCATCTTTGTTACCGAAATTTCCAGGTACAAATACGCATCAACGAGCGATTGATGCGAAAGAAACATGGCACGGCGCCAGCGTACATTTTGTAGTCCCAGAAGTGGATGCAGGGCCAATTATTGTCCAAGGTCGATTACCAATAGGCGAGACTTGTTCTGCTTCAGAGCTGCAAACAAGAGTGTTGGGTATCGAACATCAAATCTATCCGCTGGCCGCAAAATGGTTCGCTGAAGGACGTTTAAGCGTTCAAGAAGACAGAATATTACTGGATGGTGAAACTTCAACTCGCCAGTTGCAAACCTACGACCTGTAGGCTAATTTGTAGTGAGTCGACCGTTAGGAGCACTACTCGAGCTTTCTCGCCAACAACAGCAGCCAGATTCAGTTCAGCCTCAGTTCATCGTAATAGCGTTAGACTCTCTTCATTACTTAATTCGGTCTAGTTTGCGTCATGCCCCATAGCTCAAACCTGAGTATCTACGGGTTGCATCATTGCCACTAAAATAGCCGAGAACCCAATGACCTTTGTATGTCCGTGATTATTCGAATTAGTCAGCACTTTTATTCTTCCCTTTCTATTTCCTCAGTTTGCGCTTCCACCTTGAGCCTAAACAAGTTAGTGACTTATCTAACTTTAGCTCTGTGTTTACCTGTGATTGCGATGACATCGGCCTCGGCACTGGAACCGTCGACCATTGTCTACGAGGTCGAACTCGACAGCGAGGTGTTGGGCAAAGCTACGCTAGGGCGAATCGAAACAAAACTTACCCAGCAAGGCGACACATTCTCTGTTGCGACGCGAACTAAAGCAGGTGGTTACGCCGCCATGTTGCGACCTAGCCTGGCTGAAACATGCACTTTCACTATTTCTGAGAACAGAGCACAAAGCGCTTGGTACACGGGAGGGACACCCGAAAAAACTGAATACAGCGTTGACTTTCAATGGGGTGAGCGCAAGGTGCTATTTAGTACCAGCGACGACACGATGAGTTTGGATATGCCGCAGGGCTATTTGGTCGACAACTGCAATATGCCGTTTGCCTTCGCCATGTTGCATGATCAAGAAATTGACGAAACCGTGTACATCGTCGACGGAAAAAAAGCCCGTATTCGAGGCTTTCAGTTTCAATCTAAATCGCGTGAGCTATTGAATACTAAGTTAGGCTCGCTCGAGACGATTAAAGTTGTTTTTACACGAGAATTGAAACCTGAGCGCAGTCTTACCGTTTGGTTGTCGAAAGAGCACGACTATTTACCTGTGAAGATTCAGGAAAGCCGTAAATCTCGAACAACCACTCTATTGGTTAGGGATTACGAAGCTGAGAGCTAGACTTACAAATCGTCTGCCTAGCTCGCGCAACGTTTACCAGGTTTAAACTTCAATGCACCAACGCATTAGCCTAGTGTTTAGTCTGGGAAACGATATCAAAGTTCAGTTCGTTGTCTTTAACCCCAATCTCGACCAAACCGCCCGCCTGTAGTTTTCCAAACAGTAGCTCATCGGCCAAGCCGCGCTTGATCTCATCTTGAATTAGCCTGGCCAATGGACGGGCGCCCATTTGCTCGTCGTAACCGTTTTCAGCAATCCATTGTTTGGCTTCTTCATTCACGGTGAGCTGGACGTTTTTGTCAAGCAACTGACGTTCGACTTGCAATAGTTCCTTATCAACAATCTTGCCGATAATGTCTTTACCCAAGGGCTTAAAGCGCACTATTGAATCCAAGCGGTTGCGAAACTCTGGCGTGAACAAGCGTTCAATCGCTTTGGTGTCATCGCTCGTGTGATCTTGCTTAGTGAAACCCATTGAGTTTCGCGCTACATCGACCGCCCCAGCATTGGTGGTCATAACAATAATCACGTTGCGGAAATCAGCTTTGCGGCCATTGTTGTCGGTCAGAGTGCCATGGTCCATAACCTGCAGTAACAGGTTGAAGACATCGGGATGAGCTTTTTCAATCTCATCCAACAGCAGGACGGAGTGCGGATGCTTGTTAACCGAGTCAGTCAACAGACCGCCTTGATCGAAGCCGACATAGCCTGGAGGGGCACCAATCAAACGTGACACTGTATGACGCTCCATGTATTCCGACATATCAAACCGAATCAATTCGACCCCCATGGTCATAGCGAGCTGGCGAGTTACTTCGGTCTTACCGACGCCAGTCGGCCCAGAAAAGAGAAATGATCCAATTGGTTTATCTGGTCTTCCCAAGCCAGATCGCGACATTTTGATAGCCGAAGCCAAACTGGTTATCGCCTGATCTTGACCAAACACGACAAGCTTCAGATCGCGCTCCAAGTGCTTGAGGGCATCAACATCCGACGCGGACACGTTCTTTGGCGGTATTCGCGCAATAAACGAAACCACCTCTTCAATTTGTTCGGTATCAATCACCGGTACTTCGCCTTCTTCACGATCAAACAAACGCGTTCTTGCACCCGCTTCATCGATCACATCAATCGCCTTGTCAGGAAGGAAGCGTTCGTTGATATAGCGTTCTGCTAGCTCAGCAGCCAAAGACAGCGCCTCAGGCGTATAGGTCACCTCGTGATGCTCTTCGAATCGGCTCTTCAAGCCACGCAATATCTGCACAGTTTCATCAACTGTTGGTTGTTCAACGTCAATCTTCTGAAAACGACGCGCTAAGGCACGATCCTTTTCAAAAATACCTCGGTACTCTTGATACGTTGTGGACCCAATGCATTTCAATTGTCCACTGGAAAGCGCAGGCTTGAGCAGGTTAGACGCGTCCATCGCACCGCCACTGGCGGCTCCAGCACCGATAATAGTGTGGATTTCATCGATAAAAAGAATCGCGTGTAATTCTTTCTCAAGCGCTTTTAATACCGCCTTCAAGCGTTTTTCGAAATCTCCTCGGTATTTAGTGCCGGCTAACAATGCGCCCATGTCTAATGAATAGACCACAGCACCATCCAAAACCGCAGGCACTTCTTCTTCAACAATACGTTTCGCCAAACCTTCAGCAATAGCCGTTTTACCAACGCCTGCTTCACCCACATACAGCGGGTTGTTTTTTCTACGACGTGACAAAATTTGAATGGTCCGTTCGACTTCTTTGTCTCGACCAATTAAGGGGTCAATAAATCCAGCGACCGCACGTTCATTCAGATTCACCGTAAACGACTCAAGTGGACCCTGTTTTTCGTCGACCGTTTGCTCTGTCTCGCCACCTTCATACTCAAGTCCCGCAGGCTCATCAGGGTATTTGCTAATCCCATGTGAGATATAACTAACCGCATCGAATCGCGTCACGTTTTGCTGGTCTAAGTAATAGGCGGCAAACGAGTCCTGCTCAGAAAATAATGCAACCAGAAGGTTCTCCCCTTCTACCTCAGCTTTACCCGCATTTTGCACATGCACAATCGCGCGCTGCAAAACGCGTTGAAAACCAATTGTGGGCTGAGTTTTGAGGTCTGAGTCGCCATCGATCTGCGGTACATTATCCGCTAGATGTTGGCTTAGGTTTTTACGCAAGGCATCAATGTCAGAACCACATGCTTGCAACACCGCCATCGCCGACGCGTTGTCGAGCAGCGCAAGTAATAGATGTTCAGTTGTAACAAACTCATGCCGCGCATCATGGGCAACCTGAACAGCAAAATTGAGGGTTTTTTCGAGGTTTTTAGAGATCATTTCTTGGTCTGGGGCTGTGCTCACTGGCTCTGTTAAAAGCCGTATTTTCTTGAACTATATCTTAAACGTGGGTAGTGGTCGCTCAATCATCAGAGTCGGGTTCTAAAGTACACTGCAGAGGATGTTTTTCTTCTTGTGCGTACTTCAATACTTGATCCACCTTACTTTCGGCTATCTCGCGAGTATACACACCACAAACACCAGCACCCTTCTGGTGCACATGCAGCATTATTTCCATCGCTTTATCGTGACTGTGGTTGAATACTTTTGACAAAACCTCAATCACAAACTCCATAGTTGTGTAGTCATCATTGAGCAACAACACACGGTAGAGAGGTGGACGCTTAAGCTTAGGCTTGGCCACATCGAGTGCGACGCCGGTATCGTGTATGGGTTCTGGGTAATCACTCATAGTAGTTTCTAGATTGCGCTTCGGTCGTGCTTGGACAGTAGTCCGTTGATGTGAATACTTAGGTTGATGTAAATGCTTAGGTTGATGCAAATACTTAGAAAGCAGAGCCATTTTATAGAGCCGATGCTAACTTCTGAACAACCGCGATAACAGTTGTATCAAAATTTTAAGTGGTATCAAAGACCTGAACAAATACTGTTAAGAATTTCGCTAGACGCGGGTAGTTACCAAACAACACTTGCTGTTCAAAGCTATTCAGGCTTGAGTCTATTGTGAGTGCTATCCGGCGTATTTCAAGTGCTGCTAACTATCATGGCTTAGTGCCGCCGCATCACCAATCAACCCAACATCGAGAAACGCCTTGGCCTTCTATTCGAGCCTCCCGAAGCGCTTTGCTAGCGCGAAAACGCGCTTCTATACCGCTTCACTCCAAG
>CAZOIG010000466.1:0-3769 GCA_964579235.1 uncultured Gammaproteobacteria bacterium | reverse complement strand
ATGCTTTGCTCTATTTGATAGCGCCATAGATATTGCCGGAACTTGATGCTCGTATAATGACTACATTGATCGGAGTGAAAGAGTAAGCCTTCTGGCTTAACTCAAAAGGCATATGGCTTTGTTAGCGCTCTAGCGGTTAGGTTGCTATCAGGCGATGCCGATAGTGCCCAACCAACGGGTTTTCTAGCATACAAATGCAGCACAACAGCAAGATAAAACCAACGATGACCCGCCCAGATATATTTAACATCACCATACCGGACTTGGTTGGGCGCGCTTGGTGCAAATTGGGGATCTAACACGTTAGGCATGCTGACGTGCGCTTGATTTACCTTACGATACCTGTCCTTAGGCAGCTGAGCACTTACCAGGTCCAATTCAGCCATTAAGCGGCCTGCACGATAACGTGATACGAGTGCACCAAAGCCAGCAACGATCTCAGCAATGCTGCGTGCATCGGCGGAAGTACTGACAAGTTAACTCGAGATTATTCATAATCTCACAATGAATACCTACAAGCGACACCGTTTTCCACCAGAAATCATTAGCCATGCCGTTTGGCTCTATTTCCGATTCAACTTAAGCTATCGCGAGGTGGAAGACTTACTTGCTGAACGAGCAATAATCGTCAGCTACGAGTCTACTCGCTATTGGTGTGTCAAGTTTGGCGCTAGATTCAGTCGCCGTTTAAATCGTAATCATAGAGGTTTCGGTGACACGTTTTTCATGGACAAGGTTTTCGTTGAGATAAACGGTGCCCGACATTACGTTTGGCGAGCTGTAAATCAGGGTGGTCAAGTGGTCGATATCATCATGCAGAAGCGGCGTAATGCTACAGCTGCAAAACGTTTCTTGAAGCGACTATTAAATAGACACGGCGGAGCACCAAGAAAAATTGTGACGGATAGGCTTGGCAGTTATCGCGTTGCTCATCGCGGAATGGTTCCAGACACGACTCATGAAACAGCGCAGTACGCCAAAAACCTGCCTGAGCTCTCTCACCCTCGTGGGTTGATGCGAGAAGAGACTTGAAGACCCACGGTTTGGGGAAGGGAAACCAGTTTTCGAGATTGCTATCGCGCATACAGCTGGTAGTTAAAAACCCACGAAACTCCCTTACGCGACTCTGTTTCTAAACAGCGTTTGCCCTCTAACGTCAGCAGAGTTATGCTTTTTTTTGGCGACCAAAAGTTTTTCACAACCGCTCAAACCATCTAATAGACGCGAAAAAAAGTTTTCAAAAGACTTACCATAATAGCGCTAATTGATTCTATCTTATGCATATAAATCAATGACTTATATAGTTTCAGCGCTAAATAAGGTATTTTAGAGTCAAATAAAATAACCTTAAAGGCATCAAAAAAACAAGATTCATAATGCTGCCGGTGGTTCAAGTCCACCCATAACCACCATTAAATCAATAACTTAGCGAAAAAACTCATCACCCTATCACCAAGCATCGTTAGATTTTGGGCGCATATTGGGCGTCAAGCTCTGTTTGAACTCTAGATCGCAGTAAAGAATGAAATCACTTTGATAAAGGGTAGCTAGATCACAAACGCGCGAGCGAAGGAAATACCTAAGCAAAAACTAATCTGATACTGGCATGATTTATGCATCACGGCTGAGATTTGCTCCTTTCCAACGGCGACTGTCCCTATTAGATTCTTCAACTTAGATTCTCTCCATAACGCGTTAGACTGATTGCTTATAAGCAATCGTTTTTAGATAGCGGGATACTCATTAGTCCATCACCTAAGGTTAGAAGAATTACGCGATCACATGTAGATTTAGCGTGTTTGACACTTATTTCAGTGGCCCGCTCAAAACTAGTATTGCCTCCATATTCGTATCTAAATGTTTGCTCGTTCGACGAAACCGACAATGGTTCTGTAAACGCTGAAAGAATTAGATATACAGAGTCTTGGAACAGGCTCTCAAAGCTCGTCATTAATTCGTTGGGGTTTTGGGCACTCCAAAAACTTTCAACGAGCTCCGCCGACATTGGATCTGAGACAACTGTAAACCGCCTTGTTAGAATCGGTTTTTTTCTCATTTTCTGCTTTTTCCGAAGCTCCGCAACCACCTCGATCTTAATACTGCGTAAATCTTGCGAAACGATGAATTCTGGCAGCAATCTAACAAAATAGGCGCTGTCTTTTTCGCCATCACTCAGCAGGTGCTTTCGGTATCCTACTTCACTGGCTTGTTGCTCAAAAAGTTCGTAGAGTCGACGGTGTGAGATGGTAGTTAGATTTTCGTTATGCTCTGACAGAACTCGATCAGCCTCCTCTTGATGCTCGGCAAATTTCTTATCTCGCGCGCTGCTTGATGCAACCATTTGGGCAAATAGCTGGAGAGCAGGCCCAGCGGCACCAAGTTGTGGGTCATAGAAATAGCCTACACTTCTGCCTTCAGAATCTACTTTTCCCGCCTGAAGATGTCCCTTCACTGGTACAGGTTTGGACCATGGCATAACGACACGGATACGACCATCAATTCGATTGTTTAGCTCAGCAAATGATGTGATTTTTCCATTTGCGGCAACTCCGTTTTCACTAAAAAGGGATAACATGGAGAGGAGAACTATCAGTTTACTACGCATTATTCTTCAGCAATCTTTTGAGTCCCAATTGACGACAATACTTCGTCCTTAGTTGACTCAATAGCTTGATAGTATGCGTTTATAACCCTTGGAAACTGTGGGGGATCTTTCCAGTCTTGACCTGGAGAGTGGCGCTGCATAATAGGTAGATACCATTCATAAATATTAGTTGAAAGGTCGATAATATAGCCAACGCCTTTTACGATCGCATATGGCTCACTGGCCGGCACGTATGAAGAGTAGTCTCTTTGAAATCCTACGTATTCAATATCCAGGACAAGCAAGTGCGTGGCTTTCAACTCTTCTTTTAAGGGGCTGTAGTCTTTACGAGCCTGGTTGGGCAAAGCGCCAGTAATTTTCTTTAATTTGCGAACTCGATTTTTTAATGTTGTCTCGTCGATTAGCAGCAAGTTATGGCCAGCGGATTCGAGCTTGGAAATTAGCTGCTCGCCAAGGGGTTCTAGGTCGTTTACGTTTAGGTTAGCTACCTGTCGCGAAAGCTTGCCGTTTGCCACTCCTGCAGCTGTCAAACACAATAAGCAATCAGCTCCAGGGTATACAATTTTAGCTTCAGGTATTTCTGATATCGAGATGGCAATTATCGAACTAGGAGAGGCTAATGAATTGTTAAAAGTGACAGGTTCTTGAGGAGGTATGCTCGCGCATCCAGTCAAAATGATTAGTGCAAGAAGTGACGACAATAATCGAACATGCTGCATTGTGTTTACCTTTGTTGGTTGTTTTAAGATAACTTCGAAAACAATGTGAGTCCAAATATGAGGCGCTTTTGACGGTCGAGACTGTCTGATTTGCCTATCTATGGTACTGACAAGTTAACCCATGATAATTCATACTCTTGGAGATGAATACCTATAAACGACACAGATTCACGCCCGAAATCATCAGCCATGCGGTTTTGGCTGTATTACAAATTCAACCTTAGCCACCGCGACGTCGAGGATCTCCTCGCTGAGCGTGGAGTCATAGTGAGCTACGAGTCAATTCGTTACTGGTGTATTAAGTTCGGCGCAGAATTTAGTCGTCGCTTAAAGCGTAACCATCGGGGCTTCGGTGATACATTCTTCATGGATGAAGTATTTGTTCGGATCAATGGCGTTCAGCATTACTTGTGGCGTGCAGTCGATCAAGAAAGCTTGCCCCTCA
>CAZOIG010000465.1:0-5598 GCA_964579235.1 uncultured Gammaproteobacteria bacterium | reverse complement strand
GTCATCGCTTTTTTGGAGCAACGCTTAGAAGCTTGTCAGAATGCTGGGTTAACAGAAGATTTAGTGTCCTTAGACCCAGGTATTGGTTTTGGGAAATCGCTTGAACACAATCTAGCGCTCTTGAAGGCCATTCCAGAGATGCGCCGACGCTTGGGTTGCCCGATACTGATCGGCGTTTCTCGCAAATCATTGATTGATCATTTATTGAATCGAGCGGTTGACCAACGGCTATTTGCCAGCGTCGGTTTGGCGGTACAGGCCGCGATGCAAGGCGCACAAATACTGCGCGTGCACGACGTTAGAGCGACTTATGATGCGGTTCGATGTGCAGAAGCAGTGCAAAACAGTTAGCAACGCTTTTAGCAACTCTTTTGGCAACCCTTCGGTTTTCGATAGGTATAATCATCGTCAATTACGGTCGAGCCTCAGAATTTAGCGTCGACCACCATAACAATAATTAGAATAGACACATGAGTTCATTTTTTGGAACAGACGGTATTCGCGGCCAAGTGGGCGTAGAGCCGATTACCCCTGCGACTATTGTTCATCTTGGTTGGGCCTTAGGAACGGTGGTAAAACGCCACTTTGGCAAAGGCAGTGTATTGATTGGTAAAGACACGCGCGTGTCAGGCTACTTGCTGGAATCGGCAATGGAAGCTGGTTTGTCTTCGGCGGGTATGAACGTTCAGCTATTAGGGCCACTGCCTACGCCTGCGATTGCCTACTTGACTCAAACAGCTCGGGCTAAGGCCGGTGTGGTCATTTCGGCTTCGCACAATCATTATCGCGATAATGGAATTAAGTTTTTTGGTCCAAATGGCACCAAATTATCTGATGAATTACAGGCAGAAATAGAGTCATTGATGAGTAAGGCACTCGAAGTGGTGAGTGCCGAAGAACTTGGCAAGGCCTATCGTATGCCAGATGCAGTAGGGCGTTATGTAGAGTTTTGTAAAGGGACGATACCGCGCCGTATGGATCTATCGGGTCTTCGGGTCGCGCTTGATTGTGCCAATGGTGCGTCATATCAGTCAGCGCCCGCGGCATTCCATGAGTTGGGTGCTGATATTGAAGTAATCAATAATAAGCCCAATGGCTACAACATTAACGAAAATTGCGGTTCGACCCATATCGCAGGCTTGCAAAAATTAGTTGTAGAAAAACAGTGTGACGTGGGCATAGCATTTGATGGCGACGCTGACCGCGTGATGATGGTCGACAAAAATGGAGAAATTGTTGATGGCGATCAATTGCTGTTTGTTATTGCCAGCAGTCAGAAACAACAGGGCCGTTTAAAAGGTGGTGTGGTCGGCACTTTGATGACGAATCTTGGGATGGAACTTGCCCTGAAAGAACTTGATATCCCTTTCGTTAGAGCAAAAGTTGGCGATCGCTATGTTTTACAAGAATTACAGAAACGCGGTTGGTCACTTGGTGGCGAATCGTCTGGTCACTTGATCTGCTTGGATAAAACGACGACAGGCGATGGCTTGGTCTCGGCGTTGCAGGTTCTAGCTCAATTGCAGTTTATGCAGAAACCATTGCACGAACTCGCTGGGCAGATGAGCATGTTTCCCCAGGAAATGATCAATGTTAAGTTGCAGCCTGGAACAAACGCGAAAGATGTGTGTGAATTGCCAGCTATTAAAACAGCTGTAGCAGAGGGCGAATCAGTATTAGCTGAACGTGGCCGTGTATTGCTTCGACCATCAGGAACTGAGCCCGTTATTCGCGTAATGGTCGAAGGTGAAGACTCAGGCTTAGTCGAGCAAACCTGTAAAGATATTGCGCAAAAAGTTGAAGCTCAAATTGCCTAATTTTTACTGATTTGAGTTGTAGTTATCAGCATAGTGCTGTGGTAATATTCGCGACCTTAATTTAACCGCTCTGGATTTATGCGACGTAAGCTTGTAGCTGCTAATTGGAAGATGCACGGTACCCGCGCGATGGCGCAGGAGTTTGCTGCTGGTCTTTCGTCGGCGCTGGGTGAATCTGCATTAAGCTACGATGTTCTATTGTGTCCCGCGATGCCTTATCTGGCTGAGTTGGTGGCGGCAGTACATGCGAATGGCGCTGAGTCGGTAATTGGAGTTGGCTCGCAAACGATTAGTCAGTTTGAGCAAGGTGCGTACACGGGTGAGACCTCGTTGGCTATGCTTGGTGACTTAGGCGTGCAACGGACTTTAGTAGGGCACTCTGAGCGACGCGAACTGTTTGCAGAGAGTGATTCAGTAGTGGCGGCAAAATTTGTTGCCTGCACAGGTCCAGCGAATACTGCGGTTAGCCCCATACTATGCATGGGTGAAACCTTGCAAGAGCGTCAATCGGGCAGCACCGAAGAAGTTGTTGCGAGGCAACTAGGCAGTGTTGTTGACGCGGCAGGTATTGAAGCTTTCGCGAAAGCAGACATCGCTTACGAGCCTGTTTGGGCGATCGGTACCGGCGAAACAGCTACGCCGGAGCAAGCACAGAGTGTGCATCGGTTTATCCGAGCTCAGTTAGCTGAAAGAAGTGAGTCGATTGCAGACTCAATACGAATTGTATACGGCGGCAGCGTTAAACCTGGCAATGCGGCAGAGCTTTTTGCTCAGCCTGATATTGATGGTGGTTTAGTCGGTGGCGCATCATTGGATGTAAACAGCTTTGCCGCAATTTGCAAAGCAGCAGAATAACTAAAGCTAATTTCTAGAGAAAAGAAAATGGGCATAACAACTATCTTAATCGTCATCACAGTGTTTTCTTCGTTGGCGATCATCGTTTTAGCGCTAATGCAAACCAGTAAAGGCGACATGGGTTCGGCTTTTGGTGGTGGCGGTTCACAAAGCATGTTCGGTAGCCGTGGTTCCGCGAACTTTTTGAGTCGCAGCACTTCAGTCATGACAGCCGTGTTTTTTATCAGTTGCTTGACGCTTGCTTATATTTACGCGCAGCGCAATCAAGAATCCAGCGTGGTTGGCGATCAATCTGTACTCGAAACACAAGGCGTTATCGAATCTGAGTTGCCTACTCTAGACGGCGAGCTACCAACAGTAGACGCGCCAAGCGGTTCAGAGTTACCGAGTCTAGACGCCGAGCTTGAATCAGCCGTTGAGTCGCTTGATAGCGAACTACCTCAATTAGACGCTGAAACAGAGCAAGCGCCTGCATCAAACTAGGATAGAGAAAAGCTTATTTGCTCAGGTGGTGGAATTGGTAGACACGCTGTCTTGAGGGGGCAGTGACGAGAGTCGTGCGGGTTCAAGTCCCGCTCTGAGCACCAATATTAAGCCCAAGGGTCTGCTGACCCTTGGGCTTTTTTAGTTTTCGCTCGCAGCGCGCTCAATGAGTGCCTATAAGGCTAATTTGATAGGGCATCAGCTAATGCAATCGGTCTCTGATAGTAAGACCGCCTCAAATCAAGTCAGCACACATAGCGTCAGACCGACCCCGTCTAATTTCCGCTGGGGTACAACTCTGGGAGAGACCCAGGCTGAGAAATCCTGCTCGAAAGTTTTTGCTTTGCTAAAAGCTGCTCTCTGCGTAAGGCGTTAAGCCCTTGGCGTAAGGTGTCGATACCGCTGGTCGAGAGTGATTCAAGCTGGGTATTGTCTGATCCGAACGCGAGGCGGTCAATGTTTGTCATTTCTTGCGCTGCCCCATTGGGAAGCTGCTCGGCAAGCTGCGCTAAGCTAAGCGGTTTCTCAAATAGAGTACTTGCCCATTTTGTCAGCGCATTACGCAGCGCGGCTACGTTTTGCAATACCTGTTCGGGTGGTCCTTCCAAGTTGGAATTAAGTTGCTTGCTCGCCTTCAAAAGAGCCTTCCAATAATCGCTTTCAGAGGTATCGGCCCTAGTCTCGTTATTGTTGGACCTAGGCAGGCGCTTAAACAATACTATCAGCGCAATTGCTTGAGCTAAACAAAGCAGTGCCAGTGCGACGCTAAGCCAAAACCAAATACCTGATGGCTTGAGGCTCATACTGCCTAAACCCTCTTGAACTTGGCCATTATCGACAGTACTACTCAGGGGCGTACTGGGCTCAGGATTATTGCTCACTAAAGCCGGTAGAACTTCAATTGTGCTAGCGGGCAACACGGCGGTTTCAATTTGGCCGGTGCGCGCATTTAGGTAACGTACGCTTTGTTCCGGTAGTTCTAGCGTGCCCGAGGCGTTGGCAATGATCGCTTCAGATTCACGGCGAACACCCAATAAGCCTGATTTTTGCTTAATCGTTTCGAGTTGCGCTTGGTCTTGATAGGTTTGAAACTCGCTGCTTTGACTTGGCCCGAGCAAGGGTGGCAGTGCTTCGGCGCGTTGCCCATTAGCTCGTATCGTTACCCTGCGAGTAAGCGGTTCACCCACGCGTAAAGTGTCTGTTTCGCCAAGCCACTCCGATTCGATCTCCACGCGATCAGCTACCAGCCAGGGTTGTGGAGCGTTTTTCGGCAACGGTTTGACGTTGATGCTCCTTGACGGCGTGCGGGCAATAACCTGTCGACCGCGGTTGCTAAAAATACTGGCACCGCCACCCTCTGAACCAGAATAGGTAAGCGGAGGAATAGTCAACGCGCCGGGTGTGTTTGCAAACAAAGCGTAGCGAAGTGTTACGACCTGCCGAGCTATGCCATTGCTGATGGTTTGTTCTTGAGACTGATCCAGTAGTTCAAGCTCAGCGCCGTCGACCTCAAGTGCTGGCCCATTCAAGTTGCCAACGTTACTCGCAGCCGAGATGGTTATGGTGACGAGTGCTTGTTGATTCGGGAATATTTCAGTCGTCGACACTCTAAGATCGGCGCTCAACGGAATCTCGTTTTGGGATTCTTGAGGCAGGGCGGTAACGTTTACTGTAATCGGCTGACTGCGCGCTCCGTCTAGTGTTAATGCCGGGATTTGAAGCTCGCCTTGACGGCGAGGCAATAGAGTAACCCGCCAACTAGTGCGCGAATCGCGGTTGGTTTGTCCATTAACAATCGATAAAGAACTGCTGGAATTTGGGCTGACGCCCAAGACCTCAAAGTCTTGCTGCAAAACACTTAGATCAAGCTCTGATGCATCGACTTGCTCGTCATAAGTCACTAACAGCATCATCGTTTCGTTCAAGCCCACCTGATTTCGGTTCACCACGCTGGTCAGGGTAGCTGCTTGTACACTCAGTGAGCTCAGTAGCAGCAGTGTGACGCCATAGATTTGGCGCCACGACTTCTTTCGCTTCACAAGAGCGCTGGATTTAATACCGTTCTTCATCGTTATTTTGGGTTTGGCGTGAACTAGCATCATTGCGCTGTCTTTGTTGATATTCGTATTCAAATTTACGTCGTAAAAAGCCGCTAGGATCATCAGGAATCGCGCGCAACCATTGCTCGCTTTGGTCATCAAGCGGCTGCTCATCGGTCTGCTCGGCCGCACTATTTTCATCCTCTTGCTGATCCTGTTGATCCTGCTGATCTTGCTGATCTTGCTGATCTTGCTGATCTTGCTGATCTTGCTGATCTTGTTGATCTTGTTGATCTTGTTGATCTTGTTGATCTTGTTGATCTTGTTGATCTTGTTGATCTTGTTGATCCTGCTGATCTTGCTGATCCTGCTGATCTTGCTGATCCTGCTGATCCTGCTGATCC
>CAZOIG010000464.1:0-2342 GCA_964579235.1 uncultured Gammaproteobacteria bacterium | reverse complement strand
GTATATTAAAACAGTATTTATTGAAATCTGTACAATATTCAAATAAGCTAGGTGCATGTCAAAAAAGCACCCAGTCAGCTCAAATAATGCGCACGAAGCACGTCAAGCGGGCTCGCCTTATTGTTCTGATGCGATTGGGGTAAATGGTGATTTGTTCGCCAACCTTGTAGCAGGCTCCAGCCCTGCTGATGCTAAGCAGGCTATAAACGCGCAAGACTGTATGCAAGACTGTATGCAAGACGGCGTGCAAGACGGCGTGCAAGAACAGGCTGCTGTTTATTCTGAGTTCAATCCTCATCAAGATAACGACCAAGGCGTTAATGGTTTGGCTAAGCCCTCAAACCCAGCGCTGGAAACGCTTTTATCTGAAGAGCTTGCTCAAACAGTGTGGCGTTCTAGCGATGCACCTAAGCGTCGTTATAAAACCTTAGGCACCGGTTTTGAAACCCTGAATAAAACCATAACCATCGGTGGTTGGCCCTTAGGCGCGAATACTGAGATTGGTTTAGCTGATGCGGGCATTGGTGAGTTAAGGCTGCTTTTACCTGCATTAAAAGCGCTGCTAACAGAGCAGTCATCATCTGCTCAAAGCAACAAAAGAGGGCGGGCTCAGGTGAGTAAACATTGTTTGCTGATTGCCCCGCCGCATCAGCCTTATGCGCCAGCATTGGCTAAAATGGGTTTGTTGCCCTCTCAAATCGCTGTAGTAAGAGCTCGTTCTTTGGCCGATACCTTATGGTCGGCAGAGCAGGCATTATTGTCGGAGTCGTGCGTTGCCGTATTAACGTGGACTGGGCGGCACAATCTTACGCAACGAGAAACTCGCCGTTTACAGTTAGCGGCTGAAAAATCTAAGAGCCTGCATGTGGTGTTCCGTGATATTGAACTTATGCAACAGGCTTCAGTGTCTTGTTTACGCTTAGAAGTGAGTAGTGATGATTACAGTCGCGCTCAAATTCGCATAGTTAAACAACCGCAAGGCTGGGCGGGTCAGCAATGCGTACTGCCTTTGCCGCCATTTTATGAGCGTTGGCAGCGTTTGCCTGTACAACTCTTACCGCATTCCAACCAAGCCTATCGCCCCCACAAACAGTCTTTGGGCTTACCTAAGCAGTTACGCATACTGGCTAAAGCCGCGCACGCTTCGCATGCGCATCGTGCAGCGAAAACCAGCACTCAAAATCATAAAGTTATAACGCTTAAACGAGTGAGTTAGGCATGAGTTTGCTGCCGCCAGAACAAGGGCTTAGACCCTCTAGCACACGCTCCTGCGAAGAAAATGATTTGCTCAAGCGTGCCGGGCAAACCAAGCCCAAGCAAGCATGGCTGTGCTTGCGGTTTGCTTATCTGCCTTTGAATGTTGCCGGTATTCGTTATGCGGATCACAGCAATTCTGCAATGACTGAGGAGTACCAAGTCAGCCAGCCTAATCAAAGCGCTGAAGAATATGGCGTTAATGCGGGGCAAAGTGTAGGCCATGCCCTAATGCTTAACCCTTCTATACGTTTAGTTGAGCGCGACTTGGAGCAAGAGGCGGCTCAATTACAGGTACTCAGTGAGTGGGCTTATCGTTTTACTTCGCATGTCAGTGTCTACGACGATCACACTTTATTGCTCGAGGTTGGGCGTAGTTTAAGTTTGTTTCGGGGTGTAAAACATTTGCATCATTTGATTAACACGCAATTAGATCAAATGGGGATGGATATATTTAGTGGTTTGGCCGCAACGCCTAAAGCAGCGCATTTATTAAGCTGTGGGTATCAGCAGGATTGGGGCAATACGGCGGATATTTCCACCACTAAGAACCTGCTCAAACAGGCTTATTTACGCGACTTGAGTCTGGATGTAAAAACCATTGCTAAATTGGAGCATTGTGGCTTTGTTAGCGTGGGTGAAGTACTGGCGATTCCCGACGATGAGCTGGCAGAGCGGTTTGGCCAAGACACGGTGCATTATCTTCAACAATTATTGGGGACGACTGCCGACCCTCAAATATTCACCACGCCGCTAGAGACATTCTCGGCCAGTGTGGATTTTGCTGAGCCCATTCGTAATCGCTTGTGGATAGAACAGCAGGTGAGCCGTTTGTTGCAGGATTTATTGCACTTTGTTGAGTCACGCCAACTGCTTTGCAAAGGCTTTGAATGGCGCTTTTATCATGAGAATAACCGGCTTCTAAACACTATTGAGGTTGGCGTAAACAGCTCAAAGCTGAATCTTAAAATACTGCAAGAGCTTACTGACCTTAAGTTTGCCAGCAAGGTGATGCAGTGGGAGTTTGCGCGTATTGAATTGATCAGCGAGGACTTGTCTGAGCGTTCTGTATGGCACGATGACTTGTT
>CAZOIG010000463.1:0-1766 GCA_964579235.1 uncultured Gammaproteobacteria bacterium | reverse complement strand
ATGCGCGCACAAAATACCGAATAGCATAAACAGTCCCGCGAGGATTGCGCGAGGAGCCGTAATCGCCCCTTGGCTCAGCACTTGGTGTGCAGGTAATAGCAGCAACAGAGCAAACACTAGACCGGATTGTCGGTCTATCAGATAGGCAAGTAGACTCACGGAAATGGCAGCAAGTGCGGCCAACAAAATGATCTTTAGAGTGTCGTGGATGGTCCGCGCGATCTTGCTGACCAGTTTAACTTTGTGTTTTGGATCACGCTGGATTTGCTCAGCAGCACTAATTTGTAAGTGCGTAATTGAGTCAATCAGCAAGTGAGCAACTAACAACCAAAGCAATGCCGGGGCTATGCCCCAAAACAGTAACAAGCTGGTGGCGGGGATGCACATAAAAATGGCGCTGCTGCCAAAATGAGCAAGCACTCGTGAGTCTTTGAAGGCGCTCGTGAATGAGGCATTAAAGCCTTTTGCTGGAAAGTAGAAACGCGCGATAGTTCGTAACACGCTCAGATAGCCAAATAGCATGAAGAGACTAAAGGCGGTGAAAACGACAGCGCTATTTGTAAGCATACTTAGATGACCTATTTGAGACCAATTGGTCTTGGTTACGTTTAGACTGAGCGATCATTACTGGTTACGGTGAAAGCTAGAGCTGTAAGACTCGCTATTCGGCTCGGCGTTTCAGCTTCGTAGTAATTAAGGTGATGGCAATGATTATCTGCGTCCTGACCCACTCAGCCTGAGTATAATAGCGAAAACGCGCGGTGTTAACTCAACTCAAGTAAGAAGCATTGAACAGAATTACGATATTCAAAAGGCGATGGATGCCGACGTCTCTTAAGCTAATTAAGTCACTGAAGGTGCTTATGTCCTTGTGCCTGTTGTTGAGCTTGGCTCTCCCAATGGTTACGCACGCCGATGAGGTTGATGTTGAAGTTCAATCTGGTGCGCCTAATCAGGAGTTAACCGCTCAGTTATTGATTGATTTATTGAGCCTGAACCTCGCCCTATACGAAGATGAATGGCAACTTGGCTTGGAGCGTGCAAAGTCAGCCGCTCTACAAAGCCAAGATGCTCGACTCGCGAAAGCTGCTGCGGTTTTGGCGGTGCAGAATCGCGACTATCTAAGCGGTTTAGAAATGGCCGAGTTTTGGCTAAAGCTGGACCCAACAGCTGAAGACGGTGCAGACGTTTATCTCTTGTGCTTAGTCAATCAGGGCATGGTTGAGCTTGCCTTAGACTATTTAGATCAAGCTGAAGAGTTAACTGCGCAAGCTATTGATATTACGGTGCGAGAGCTGGCTGGTTTGGTGGTTCAGCAAAACCAGTCTGAGCCTGCTCTGGCGCTAATGCTAGAGTTAATCAATCGACACCCTGAATCCGCCCAAGTGCAGCTCAGTGCCGCTTATGTTGCGGGTGCCTTTGGCCAGCAAGCCTTGGCCTTAGAACGACTCGATCGGGCGCTCGAGCTTAAGCCCGGATGGGAATCCGCGGCGCTATCAAAGGCAGAGCTGATTACTGGCGCGCAGCAAGCTGACAAGCGAATGCAGTTCTTGCGTGATTTCCTTGAAGAGTACCCGCGCTCAAATGAGTTGCGCACGGTATTCGCTGCTGAAGTCGCCAAGGCGGGTGACTTGGAAACAGCAATGAGTGAAATTAAGCGCGTGTTACGCGTGCAAAAAGACAGCGTTAAGGCATTGACCTATGCAGCTTTAATCACAACTCAGATGGGCAATTACGCGGAGGCTCAGCGCTATTATCGGCGCGTC
>CAZOIG010000462.1:0-1639 GCA_964579235.1 uncultured Gammaproteobacteria bacterium | reverse complement strand
CCGTCAACGTCGTTTTACCGTGGTCAACGTGACCAATAGTGCCGACGTTTACGTGCGGCTTATTACGTTCAAATTTTTCCTTAGACATAGTTTTGTACCAACTAATAAATAAAATAGTGCAAGATCATCGAAGTCTATATTCAATCAATCCTGCCTTAATAACCGATTTGCCTCTCGGGTTGAGTGATTCACATTGCGAACTCAATCAAACCTGAAAGTCAAAACAGCTAAAACTGGTGCCTACAACCGGAATTGAACCGGTGACCTCTTCCTTACCAAGAAAGTGCTCTACCGACTGAGCTATGTAGGCAATTCAACAACAATAGCCGCAAAAACCGCAGCTCCTACTCTGTCGTAGTATTTGTCTTAGTTATCGCTGAGCGGAAAGTGGAGCGGGTGATGGGAATCGAACCCACACCATCAGCTTGGAAGGCTGAGGTTCTACCGTTGAACTACACCCGCTTTCATACTTGCCCGACCAGCCTAATCCAACCGTCTACCTGCAATAAAAAAAAGGGCCTGTTCTTAGGTCTTGTATACAGACTTCCGATCTACACTGTCTTTCGACTTCGATATGGAATCAGCTTTTCAGCGAAATAAATGGTGGTGGGGGAAGGATTCGAACCTTCGAAGGCATTGCCAGCAGATTTACAGTCTGCCCCCTTTGACCGCTCGGGAACCCCACCTACATTTAATTCTTTATTTTGATCTGGAGCCTGCAGTCGGAATCGAACCAACGACCTACTGATTACAAGTCAGTTGCTCTACCTACTGAGCTATGCAGGCATGGCCAGATCAGGGGGCGCATTTTAGGGCTACTTGCTGACAAATACAACGGGTAAGACGAAATTTTGATAGGGTTTTTTTGAATTAATACAAATGCAACAATTTGCCCAAATTGGTGGATATAAGCCTTGTGAGTACTATTGGCAGGCGAAGCTTCCAATTTGCGCACCTACCTCACCCCAATCAACTGATTCTAGGTTTTCTCGCAAGCCCGGCGTACCATCTAATTCAAAGTACAACCAATAGCTTTCAGGTAATGTCACCAGCTCTTCGCGAACTTGCACGCCTGGCACACGGCTCGCAAACGATTCTGCCCCCTGTTGAGCAGCACTCTGGGTGGTAAAAATGCCGAGCGAGACGATGAAACCCTGATCCGGCTCAGCACGAATAAAGTGATCCAGCACACCACGATTATTTAAAGTCGTGCGCATATCTATTGCCTCAGTGCGCTCTATGAACGGTCCCATAAATACACGGTAGACTTCCGTTCGGGTAACCGCGCGGGTGCTTGACTCAACAGCGAGACCCGCGTTACGCAATGTGGCCTGGGCGATCTCAAAATTGCTTCGAAGACTAAAAGGCCCGAGCCGATAGCACTGCGACTCGAGTGCTTGAGATACGCCAGCGGCATCACTCGAATCAACAGTTGATAAGGCGGCTTCAGCTTGCTGGCGTTGCTGCTCTTGATAAGCCAACTCCACCTCCTTATTAAGGCGTAATAGCTCGGCGTTCACGTCGACCTTATGCGGGTAAACATGTGAGGGGACTGAAGTCTCGCTAGGCCAAAACAACAGCGCCACATTCACGATAATCAACACACCAATCGCTCTTACAGTCCAACCTACCACAACCT
>CAZOIG010000461.1:0-4045 GCA_964579235.1 uncultured Gammaproteobacteria bacterium | reverse complement strand
AGCTGATGACGCGCGAGCAGGGCAAGCCACTTAAGGCTTCTTTAAATGAAGTGCAATACGCCGCCGATTTTCTGCTTTGGTTTGCCGAGGAAGCGAAACGCGTTTACGGTGAAACCATTCCTTCAGCTCGTGCGGATCAACGCTTTATAGTTCGTTATCAAGCCGTTGGTGTAGTCGCTGCGATCACACCTTGGAACTACCCAATATCAATGCTCACACGTAAGCTCGGCCCGGCATTGGCTGCTGGCTGCACAGTGGTGCTTAAGCCCGCCGAGTCTACGCCTTTGTGCGCGCAGGCCGTGTTCAAGATTCTTGAGGAAGCTGGTTTACCAAAGGGCGTTGCGAACCTAATTACGGTGAGCGACCCCAAAGAAGTTGGTGAGGAATTTTGCACCAACCCCGCCGTCAAAAAAATCACCTTCACTGGGTCTACTCACGTAGGTCGAATGATTGCTAAACAAGCGGCGGACCAAGTTAAGCGCGTCTCAATGGAACTGGGTGGGCACGCGCCTTTTATCGTGTTTGATGACGCTGATCCTGTGCATGCAGCAAAGGGCGCTGCTCTGGTTAAATTTTTGAATACTGGCCAAGCCTGTATTAGTCCGAACAGAATCTTTGTGCAAAGGTCAATTGTGGACACGTTTGTTGACACGTTGGTGGCGCGGGTTGCTGCGCTAAACGCTGGTAATGGGATGGAGGCAGGTAATGCCATTGGCCCTTTAGTCAATGAGGCCGCGGTCTCCAAGGTCGAACGTCAGGTAGAGGATGCGCGCAATAAAGGCGCTCGTGTGCACACAGGCGGCGAGCGATTGGTTGATGGTGAGCTAGGTAAAGGGCATTTTTATGCTCCTACGGTTTTGCAAGACGTCAATGAACAGATGTTGATTTACCGAGAAGAAACGTTCGGACCGGTTGCTGCGGTGATTCCGTTCGACACCTACGACGAGTTGATTGAACGCGCTAACGACACTCAATATGGCTTGGCGGCCTATGTGTATACGCAGAATCTGTCAACGGCCATGCGCGCCTTCGAGGCGTTGAATTTCGGAATCATCGGCATTAACGATATTAATCCAACCAGCGCAGCGGCGCCCTTTGGTGGAATGAATGAAAGTGGCTTAGGGCGTGAAGGTGCGCGCGAAGGCCTAAAAGAGTACTTGGATACTAAGTTGGGAGGATTCTCAATAAGCTAGTATCTAAGTCAATTACAACAAAAAGCGTTTCACTAGATAGGAGATCTTTTGAACAATTAGCGCACTGTTTGGAGGATGTATGAATTTACAAAATAAACGCTTAAGCGTTACAAAGCGAACTCGAGTCACGCCTTATACACAAAGGGTTGAAGAGGCCGGCGTTCAGGCTTATGCGGTCTACAATCATATGTTGTTGCCGGGCTTATTCACCACTTACGAGCAAGAGTACTGGCATTTATGCGAACACGTACAAGTGTGGGATGTCGCGGTCGAGCGCCAAGTTGAGATAAGCGGGCCTGATGCAGCCAAACTCGTGCAATTAATGACCCCTCGTGATTTAAGCAAAACGAAGTTGCTGCAGGGCAAATATGCGCCCATTTGCGACGAACAAGGCAAGTTGCTGAATGATCCGATCGTTATTAAATTTTCCGACGATCGCTGGTGGCTATCGATCAGCTCGAGTGACTTAAAGTTATTCGCAAAAGGTTTAGCGATTGGGATGGGCTTGGACGTAAAAGTATTTGAGCCCGATGTCTCTCCGTTAGCGGTGCAGGGCCCTAAAGCCGAAGAGCTTTGTGCTCGAGTGTTTGGTGAAGAGATTCGCAGTATTAAGTTTTTTCACGGCAAGATGTTGCCATGGCGTGGCGAAGAAATATACGTGGCACGCTCTGGCTGGAGCCATCAGGGCGGCTTTGAAATTTATTTGCATAAGTCTGAGCTTGGTGTGGACTTATGGGACGACCTTTTTGAAAAAGGTGCTGACCTTAATGTTGCACCCGGCTACCCCCATGGTGTCGAGCGATTGGAGTCAGGGCTATTGTCGTATGGCTCCGATATGGACGAAAACGACACGCCGTTTGAATGTGGTTTGGACAGCTATCTAAACCTGGATGCCGACGTGGAAAGCTTGAGTCTACCGGCGTTGCGCGAACACGCGGGTAAGCAAACCCGTAAACTCATGGGTATCTTGTTCGAAGAAGGTGTGGATGTATCCGATACCTTTAATTTGCGCGGGGGGTATGACGTTGTCGTTGGTGATCGAATTGTTGGCGAGATTCGCTCGCAGGCTTGGTCGTTCCGATATCAGAAGTTCATGATGTACGCGATGATGGATATCGAATTCCTGACGCTTAACGACAGCCTAATGATTAACGGTGTTGAGGGGAAAATTCATCCCCTACCCTTATTTAAGGCAGCACTAGAGTTTGATGACTCGAAAGAGTCGAGCGATGTCTAAGTCCAATTGCTGGGCAGTGGGGTCCAGCACTAATCAGCAGAACAACTGAGAAACACTAATGAGCAAGTCCTCTTTTTATCATCCTGAAACCATAGCGTTGCACAGCGGTTACAGCCCAGAGTCCGAATTTGGTTCACGCGCTGTGCCAATCTATCAAACCACATCGTATGTGTTTGACAGCGTGAGTGAGGCTTCGTCTTTGTTTAATGTGGAGCAAGGGGGGCATATTTATAGCCGCATCTCTAACCCTACCGTGGCGGTGCTAGAACAGCGTTTGGCTGCGCTACAGGGCGGTTCAGGGGCGATCTGCACCGCCTCTGGCATGGCAGCATTGTTTACCACGTTTATCACTTTGTGTTCGGCGGGAGATCACATTGTTTCTGCAGGGCAAATATACGGCTCTACAGCAACGCTGTTACGTCATACGCTCAAACGCTTTGGGATCGACACCACATTTGTGGCAATCAACGACGCCGACGCAGTGAGCGCCGCTATTCAAGACAACACCAAATTGGTGTTTTGCGAGTCGATAGGTAATCCTGGTTTAGAGATATCCGACATAGCTATGTTGTCCGAAATTTGTGGACGCTACCCCATTCCATTAGTGGTTGACGCGACCTTTGCTCCGCCGGTGATTCACAACCCGCTTGAGCATGGCGCTAACGTGGTGGTGCACTCCATGACCAAATGGATAGCCGGCCACGGCACCGCGGTGGGTGGCGTGGTAATTGATGGTGGTAACTTAGACTGGTCTAAAAGCGGTCGCTTCGACCAGCTTACCGAGCCGTATGAGCCATTCCACGGCATTCGATTTTGGGATGAGTTTGGCCCGAACGCTTTAGCCATGAAAATTCGATCTGAGTCGATGCGCGATGTCGGCGCTTGTTTAAGTCCGAATAATGCCTTTTTAATTCTGCAAGGTTTGGAAACTTTAAGCCTACGTATGCAACGCCATCTCAGCAATACTAAAGACCTTTGTGCATGGCTGCAGCAACAAGATGCCGTGGCTTGGGTTAATCATCCTGACTTGCCAGATCACACTTCAAGCAAGTTGGCAGGCGAGTTGTTTGCGCAAGGTGCTGGCTCTATTTTGACCTTTGGTGTTAAGGGTGGTCGAGCCGCTGGTGCCGCATTTATTGATGCTTTAGAGGTCGTTTCTAATCTTGCTAATGTAGGTGATTCGCGCACATTGGTACTGCACCCTGGCAGCACCACGCACTCGCGTTTAAGTGAACAAGCGATGTTGGATGCCGGTATTAGCCCCGATATGATTCGCGTCTCTGTAGGCTTAGAGCACAGCAAGGATCTGCAGGCCGATTTCAAACAAGCACTGCGAGCGGCTGCCAAAGTGGCTGAGCGGGAGGCCTAGTATGCGTATTCAGCTTAATGGCCACACCACCTACATCGGTACGGGTGGTAAAAATTTTGATGCAAAACTGCCTACAGTCGTTTTTTTGCATGGTAGTGGTATGGATCACCGCGCATGGGCGCTGCAAACCCGTTGGTTTGCGTTTCATGGATTTAGCGTGCTGGCGCCAGATTTTCCAGCTCATAGTTTGTCAGAGGGCCCAGCCTTGGAGTCCATCGAGAAGTCGGCCGAGTGGTTGCTTGACTT
>CAZOIG010000460.1:0-3081 GCA_964579235.1 uncultured Gammaproteobacteria bacterium | reverse complement strand
GATCTTGTTGATCTTGTTGATCTTGTTGATCTTGTTGATCTTGTTGATCTTGTTGATCTTGTTGATCTTGTTGATCTTGTTGATCTTGTTGATCTTGTTGATCTTGCTGATCTTGCTGATCTTGCTGATCTTGCTGATCTTGCTGATCTTGCTGATCTTGCTGATCTTGCTGATCTTGCTGATCTTGCTGATCTTGCTGATCCTGCTGATCCTGCTGATCCTGCTGATCCTGCTGATCCTGCTGATCCTGCTGATCCTGCTGATCCTGCTGATCCTGCTGATCAAGCAAAGACTCTAATAGCTCTTTGTTGAATAGTGCATCTTCATGCTCTGGTGATTGCTCTAATACCTTTGAGTACGCCTCAATCGCCGCTTCGAGCTGATTGTTGAGCGCTAAGGCATTGCCTTGGTTGTAAAGTGATCTGACGCTCTGTTCGGCCTGATCTAGTTGTGCTGCTTGTTGATACTCGCCTGCGCGATAATGCGCGCTTGCTGCCCAATCAGAATCTTCAAAGTGTTGTGCAGCCGCTGAATACTGCTCTTTTTCATACAGTGAACTGGCGTATTGATCAGCTGTTTGCCACAGCGACGACCAAAACGATTGTTCGCTCGCCAATGCCGCGAGCGGTTGTGGCTTAATGTTCTGGTTCTGACTTGGGCTTTGCGCAAGGCTGTCTTGAGCGATGGGAGCCATGATTGCAATGAAGCACACATAAACCAAGCCTCGTCTGAACAATAGCAGCATTATCGGTAATGCTAATAGCGCAATTAGGAAGCCCATATCCAGCCATTGTTGAGCCGAATTGTCGTTGTCGTTAGTGAGTTCGCCCTGAGCTTGGTCGTTAGCCAGCAGCGCTTCGACATCTGCGTTACCTGTGCTTAATACCCTGAATTGGCCGCCAGTGCGTTCGGCTAAGCTTCTGAGCTCAGCCATATTAATCTCGCTGAGCAGAATTTCTCCCGTAGAGTTATTCAAAAAACCGCCTTCAATACTCGGAATTGGGGTTGGCTGGTCTGTTCCTGCTACCAATATCGAAATAGAGTGGTTTGCGGCTATAGACCCAACAGCATCCAGTGCCTTACTCGCGACCCCGTCTGTGATCAATAAGATTGAGCCGGCATTAGCGTTTGCACCGTTCAGTAAATCAACAGCAAGCTGCACCGCCGCTTCAGTATTGCTGCCAGCCACTGGCATGGTGTTGGGCGTTAACGCAGGCAGCAGGGCTTTAATGTTTTTTGGGTCGTCGGTCAGTGGGCTAACGGTGTGCGCGTCTCCTGCATAGGCCACAAGACCTATTTGACCATCTTTGAGCAATCGCAATATATCCACGACTTTCAGTTTGGCGCGAGTGAGGCGGTTAGGTTTTAAATCCTCGGCGAGCATCGATGGCGACATGTCCAGCACAATCACAATCGAGCGTTGATTCTCAACCACTGGCACATCGGTGGAAACCCAACTTGGGCCTGCCGCCGCAATGCTGGCAAGCGCCCACACTAATGAGTAAACCCACGGCGTTTGGCGAGCAGATTTGCTTCGTCCAATTCGCAGTACCTGTACAGCGGCACTCGGCAAATATCGCGCCCAATCAGATTCAGTCTGCCCCCGCCTTAACCACCACGCGATAAAGACGCTAATGGGCAACAGTAATAAAAACGCTGGGCGAATAAAGTGGAGTCCAAATAAATCCATACCCTATGCACCTCGTCGCACTAATGCCAGCAAGAATAACGCTGCCAAGCATAGCGATAAAGGCCAGTGCGCAAGGCTGCTAATTGGCCTAAAAAACTGTTCCTCTGGGGTGGGTTCTAGCTCATCCAGCTTGGCGTACACAGCTTGTAACTGAGCAGGGTCTTCAGCTCTGAAGTACACACCACCGGTTCGAGTGGCTATCTTGCGAAGGGTGTCCTCGTCTAAATCGGCACTCGGATTGACTTGCCTAGTCCGGCCAAAAAAATCGCGTTCACGTTTCACACTAGCGCCAATTCCGATTGTGTGAATTCTTATGCCAACTTCCGCTGCGATTTTTGCAGCGTCTAAGGGATCCGTGCCCGAAGTGTTGGCGCCATCGGTTAATAAAACCATAACACGGCTCTCGGCTGGTCTATCGCGCAATCGCTTAATGGCAACGCCAATAGCATCGCCAATGGCGGTCGTGTTGCCTGCAAAGCCAAGTTGAGCCTCAACCAGTTGCTGACCGACCGTGCTGCGGTCAAACGTAAGCGGCGTTTGCATATAAGCCCGTTCACCAAACAGTATTAGGCCAAGTCGATCGGTCGGGCGGTTGTCGATAAAGTCTCTAACCACGGACTTCACCGCCAGAATACGGCTGACGTAGCGTTGTTCGATCAACATGTCTTCTTCTTGCATCGACGGCGATATATCCACCGCAAGCATCATGTCACGCTTTTCCAGAGGTACCGACATTGGCTCGCCGATCCAAATAGGGCGGGCGATCGCGCACAGTAAAGCGGCCCAAGCCACCCACAGCAATAAAGCCGCTAGCCAGCGCGACTGGCTAATGCCTTGTGCCTCACCTTGGATGGCGTGCACACGAGCATAAAACGGCACTTTAATTGCTCCACTAGCGCTTTCCGTACTGCTCATCAGCAAACGCATGAGCAAGGGTAGAGGTAGTGCAAACAGCGCATGAGGCCACTGTAACTCAATCATTCTTGCCCCCGCGTTGATGGTTTTGTAGCCACTCTGCAATTTCTTTTTGCATGTCTGGCACATTAACAATCGCCGCCAGACGTTGCTCTGGCTGGTACGCGCCTTCGGCTAAAGCTTGCCGTGTAGGGTCACTCAGCGGTTTAGAAATCGCTTCAATCGCATCAAGCCATGCCGCACCGCTCTGGCTTAATGCCGCTTCATTTATCTCTAGGCTGCTCACCTTACGTATGCATCGCTTAAGCAGGACGTTGACGTCTTGGCAATAGCGAGTGGTTTCTTGGTGAGTTTTCCAACGTGACAGTATGGCCTCGTGCTCTTCGCGTAAGAGTTTACGATACCGTTGGTTTCTCAAATACCGTCGTAGCCATACAAACAACAGGATCAGAATCAAAATACCAAGCACCATCAGC
>CAZOIG010000459.1:0-5909 GCA_964579235.1 uncultured Gammaproteobacteria bacterium | reverse complement strand
CCATAGCCCGCTGCGACAACCGCAATCCGCATTTCTTCAGGCGCAACAAAGGTACTGGCGTAACCCACACCATGGCCCGCTTTAATAGACTTCACCGAAATAATGCGACTGCAAAAATTCATTGCAGGCTTTAGGTCCAGCTTCGCGCTGCTGATGTGAGCACTCGGCGAGACGCCGTACAACATAAGACCTGGGCGAACAATATCGTAAGCAGATTGCGCAAAACCCACAACGCCAGCCGAATTTAAAAGGCTGCGCGTGCTTACGCCTGCAAGCGAATCAAAGTCAGCAAATTGTTTGATTTGTTGGGCATTCAGCTCGTTATCAACCACATCAGCACTCGCCAAATGACTCATCAAATGAATGTCTCCAATACACGGCATAGAACTCAAACGCTTGAGAACATCGGGCACCTCATCAGGCGCAAAGCCAAGCCGCCCCATACCCGTATCAACTTTAAGCCAAACGTCCAGAGCTGCATCCTCGAACTTTGCATGAGCTTGTGCGTATGCACTAAACACCTCGAAATGGCTGTGATCAAACACCGTTGGCCGGCATCGATGCTGAGCGCAGTACTTCAGGGTATCAACATCAAGTGCTGGCGCAAATAAGGAGCACGGGTGATCGAAACCCGCTTCGCGCAAGCGTTTGACATCGTCGATCGAGTTCACGCCAAACTCGTCTGCACTTCGCAATGCTTGTGCTGCGGCGACCATTCCGTGCCCATATCCATCGGCTTTTACGACCGCCATAATGCGCTTGCCATGGCTGAGCGTCCGCGCCCGATCTAGGTTGTGTGCAATGTTGTCTAGATTGATCTCGACCCAAATTGGTCGAGCATTATAGGTAGGCATGAAATGACTCTATTTCGATCAGCGCTGGGTTAAATGCTGGAGTTACTAGTGAGAGCAAATATAGGCTTTTTGGAGCTTGAGCTTGGCTAAGACAACAATATTTAATTATTCGGGCGGCGCTCCAAAGTTTGGATTCGCATAGCTTTCAAAGCGAGTGAACTCACCCAAGAAAGCGAGCCTAACGGTACCGATTGGACCATTACGCTGTTTACCAATAATGATTTCGGCTAGCCCTTTTTGATCAGTCTCAGGCTCATAAACCTCATGCCGATAAATGAACATAATAACGTCCGCGTCTTGCTCAATCGCGCCCGACTCTCGCAAGTCTGACATCACAGGACGCTTATTCGGACGTTGCTCCAAACTTCGATTCAGCTGCGACAATACAACAATCGGGCAATCGAGCTCCTTCGCCAAGCCTTTAAGAGAACGCGTGATGTTCGAAATCTCTAGCGTTCTGTTTTCAGAATTACCGCTATCCGATCCCCGCATAAGTTGCAGGTAATCGATCATAATCATGCCCAAACCATGCTCGTGTTCGGCGGCTAATCGACGCGCTCGACTGCGCACTTCCAATGGCGAAAGTGCAGGGGTGTCATCAATGTAAATACTCTTATCGTTAAGTAAACCGATCGCTGAGGTGAGCTTTGGCCAGTCGGAACTCTCCAATTGACCCGTACGCAAGCGCGTTGAATTTACGCGGCTCAACGAAGCCAGCATCCGCGTTGCGAGTTGCGCCCCAGGCATCTCCATACTAAAAACCGCGACAGGCAGGTTTTCATTGATCGCCGCGTACTCAACTAAGTTCATCGAGAACGATGTTTTACCCATCGACGGTCGACCCGCTACGATCACTAAGTCACCACCTTGTAAGCCGCTGGTTTTTTGATCTAAATCGGTAAAGCCGGTTGGCACTCCCGTTACGGTCTGTTTGGTCTCGTAGAGCTCTTCAATCTTGGCTACGGCCTCGCCTAGCAAAGTATTGATCTTGCGAAACCCGGCTTTAGCTTGATTGTTATTCTTGGCAATCTCAAAGATCGCAGACTCGGCAAAATCCAACACTTCATCAGGTTGGCGACCTTCTGGTTGGTAGGCTAAGCCAATGATGTCGTTCGAACTCTCGATCAGGCGACGCAAAATCGCGCGCTCACGGATGATCTTCGCGTACGACTTTACATTACTGGTATTAGGCGTATTTTTTGCTAACGTGCTCAGATACGCAAGGCCGCCGATGCGCTCTAACTCGCTACGGTTTGAAAGCGATTCGCTGACCGTGACTACGTCAACGGCGTCGCCCTTTTCATCAAGCTGCAATATCTCATCGTAAATAGCTTGGTGGTCAGAGCGATAGAAATCGATCGCTTGCAGTTCATTGCTGACGTCTTCGATAACCCGACTGTCTAGCATCATTGCGCCCAGCACCGACTGCTCAGCCTCAATGGCTTGAGGTGGGAGTTTTAGAGCATCCTCTTCACTAGAGGTTTGACCGATAGAGCGGATTGCCATGCAGACGTAAAGCTAAAAATGAATGGTCGGATAATGTAGCACAATGACCTTAGCCTGAGCAGTGGAATCGCGCTGAAAACTGACGGAATCGTTGAGAAAATTCACAAATTGTGGGGCCTGTACTGGGCTGGTCTATGGTGTAAAGAGTGGGCAAAAAAAAACGAGACTCAAGCTACGCTCAAGTCTCGCTTTCTGATCTGCAATGGCGCTCGAAAGCACCACCGCGGTAGCTAAAGCGCTACTCTGCTACAACTTTAACCAGCACGTTTACGCTGACTTCAGGGTGCAGAATCACTTGAACTTCGTGCTCACCCACCATTTTCAATGGGCCTTCAGGTAATTGAACTTCAGATTTTTGAAGTTCCATACCTTTAGCAGTAAAGCCCTCGGCAACTTCGATCACGCTCACTGAACCGAACAATTTGCCTTCATCACTGGCGCGGCCAGAGATTTCAATGCTTTGCCCAGACAACTCGTTACCGCGTGCTTGCGCGGCTTGTAATCGATCTGCTGATGCTTTTTCGAGCTCCAAACGGCGCTCTTCAAAAGCTTGGATATTAGTTTTAGTCGCTACCGTCGCCAAACCTTGTGGTACAAGATAGTTTCTTGCGAAACCAGGCTTTACAGTAACAAGATCGCCTAGGTTACCTAGGTTCGCGATGCGTTCTAATAGGATAACTTGCATGATTTTCTCCTATTTATGGCTATCAGTGTACGGGATCAAAGCGAGGTAGCGAGCGTTCTTAATCGCTGAAGAAAGCTGACGTTGAAAACGTGCAGCTGTTCCTGTGTTGCGACTTGGCATAATTTTGCCAGACTCAGCCACATAGGCTTTGATAGTAGTCAGATCTTTGTAGTCAATGTGCGTGAAGCCTTCTGCAGTAAATTTGCAAAAGCGACGACGCTGTTGACGAAAACCTGGGCGTCTTTTCTTAGGTGCATTACGTCTCATTATTCACTCTCCTGCGTAGCGGCTTCTTCAGTTGTTTCAGCAGCTTCTTCGGTTGTTTCTTCTGCTTTTGCTTCGGCTTCAGCCTTCGCTTTAGCCTCGGCTTCTGCCTCAGCTTTCGCTTGAGCTTCAGCTTCCGCTGCACGCGCTGCTTCGCGCTCTTCGTCGCGCTCGCGCTCGGCTTCTACTTCACGCATCATCGCAGATGGCTCAGTTTCAGCGGTCTTCTTCTTAAGCACTAAGCTGCGGATAATCGCGTCGTTGAATCGGAACAAGTTCTCGATTTCTTCCAAGATTTCTTGGCTTACCTCTACATTCATCAAAATGTAGTGCGCTTTGTGGATTTTGTTGATCGGGTAAGCCAACTGACGTCGACCCCAATCTTCGTAACGGTGAACAGTGCCACCACCGTCGGTGATAACGGATTTGTAGCGATCGGCCATCGCGGTGACCTGTTCGCTTTGATCTGGATGCACCAGATAAACGATTTCGTAATGTCTCATTTTGAGCTCCTCACGGTTATTAGTCTCCCAAGCTTTGCGATAGCAATATAAGCCACGCAAAATGTGCTGGTGAAACAAGGAGTTAGAGCTTTTAGGCTCATAAAATTTTCGCAAGAAATAAGCCTTGCGAAAAAGGAACGCGGATTCTATAGCAAAGCACCTGAAGCTGCAAAGCTTTGCGGCTACAATTAGGCGAGATAAAGCGTCAACCCCAACATGGTTTAGACTTCGATTCTGCAAGCAATTCTCTCGAGCATATTCAAAGATTATGACCCACTACCGACTCAAACCTGAACTCTCAATCACCGCCATTGGCGATGAGACTGTATTGCTTGATTTGAGCACGGGCAAATATTTTGGTTTGAACGATGTAGGTAGCGAGGTTATTGAGGCTCTAAAAGCGAATCATGGCGTTGAACAAATTGTAGAGCAGCTAGTGCAGCGCTTCGATGTAGGCCAAGCACAGGCTTTAAATGACACACAAACCTTGCTCGATCAATTGCGAGCGGCTGATCTGGTTGAAGTGACAGACTAGCTGGATTTATTGTGCCGACCCCCTACTTTGCCATTCATGAGTCTTTGGATTCTGATCTCTCGACGGCTTTAGCGATTATGGCTGCCGACTATCTCGGCATTGCTCATTCTAATCAAGAGACTGAGACACCCAAACTCGATCTAAGCTCAATCGCCTTTTTCACCAAGCACGGGCTACAAGGCATCTTAGCCGAGTCCTCTCTAAAAGCATCACTGCCTAAAGATTCACTCCGTCAGCTGATGGCCGACGTGAGTCTGACGATTGCTGCAAGCAATATCCAAGCGCTCGCTTTTGATGAGCTGCTTAGGCAATTCCGAGAGGATGACTTACCCGCTCCTATTGTGTTTAAAGGCGCAGCATTGGGAGCACTAGATTACAAAGCCACTTGGCATAGGCCAAAAACAGACTTTGACTTACTCATTCGCGATAAGGACCGCGCAAGCTTCAATCAGAGTTTGCTGAAACAAGGCTTCGTCCGCAAACCAGGCATCGCTGGCAAATACGTGAGCCATCAAGATAGCTACTACAAACAAGTCAGTGCTTCAGCCTATATATGGATTGATCTGCACTGGAAAATCAGTAACCGTCAAATGCTGGCCTCGCTGATGAGTTATGACTCAATCGTGCCAGCCTCGCGTAATTACTTTAGCAAACAAGCCGAGCCCATCGCCCCAGATCTAGCTGAAACACGACTGGCTTATATACCGTCTCGCGCAGACGCCATAGTACTGGCAGCGCAACACATCGTCGGGCATCACAGCGAAGACACGCGCCTTTTATGGTTCTTCGACTTGTGCCTATTGCTCGAGCAATGCAATGCTCAAGACCACCAGGCCTTACTGAAACAATGCCACACGCTAAAGGTCGCGGGCCTAGTGCTGGCTAGTCTTAGCTACGCCGAGGCCCTATTCCGAGTACCACAAGATCGTGAATTAATGTCGCAATTGGCCCGACTCGCTGAATTGCCTGAGTACAGCCAAATACTATTGCGAAAACCGCATAGTCGATTAAACCTCATATGGTGGGACATCCGCGCGATCGACTCATGGGCAGGCAAGTATCGCTTTGTTCAAGAGAACATATTCCCGGACGCAAGCTATATGCGCGCCCAGTTTCCCGCAAGGTTCTTGGGGTTGAGCCACCTAAAACGTTGGTTTAGCTGATTAGCACGACTTTTACTTAGTCTTGTCCCACTTTGATACCGCCTCAATAAGCCCCGAACGCACCTCAGGCAGGCGATCAAAATCACGTGGGTACGCCATTTCCCACATGGGTACCTGTTTAGCCAATTGCGCGCAAAACAGGGTGTGCTGTTGAAGTTCAAGGGGGCTGAAGAGTTTTGCACCAACTGAATGGCGCACCAATTGTAATAAGGCCTCGCGTGCGCTCAGGCGGCTTACGGTTATTTCGTCACTCGGTTCTACGGCTAAGCGAACAAAGGCGTTTAATTCGGCCTTGGAATTAATCGGTGCACCGCCCTGCTCTGGCAGATAGTAATCGCTTAGGGCGCCGGCTAACTTAAGTTGTGGAAACGCACCTGCAATAACGCCGCTAGATGATTC
>CAZOIG010000458.1:0-2297 GCA_964579235.1 uncultured Gammaproteobacteria bacterium | reverse complement strand
CATGCTGCAATGATGTGATGTCGCCGCCTGGTGAGACTTCTACAACATACTCAATACCATTCACTTTAACCGTATACACATCGTCTGCCGCGTCTTCGCTTGCAAGAGGTGCGGGTTCAAAGGCATCTGGGTTATCGCGATTCTGTAGAAAATTAAGACCGACTTGCGGAAACAGTGCGTAGCATAAAACATCATCGATCAGCTCCTCGCCTGCCTTAACGTTGAGCGAGTGCTCTTTAGCGAGGCCTTTAAACTCGCTGGTGAGTTTGTCCATTTCGGCTTCGATTAAATCCGCTGGACGACAGCTTATGGCGCTTTCGTTGGCGTCTAGAACCTTGGCTTGAAGGTCTTTATTTACCTCTGCCGGTGTCGCGCCGTATTCGCCGCGTAGTACCCCGGCGGTTTCTTTGGCGATGGTTTTGTAGCGTTCGCCCATCAATACGTTGATGACCGCCTGCGTGCCCACGATTTGCGAAGTGGGTGTAACCAAGGGGATAAAGCCCAAGTCTTCGCGCACGCGAGGGATTTCGGCTAAAACCTCATCCAAGCGGTCTACCGCGCCTTGTTGGCGCAACTGACTTTCCATATTGGTGAGCATGCCGCCCGGAACTTGGGCAACCAGAATGCGCGAGTCAACGCCACGCAAAGAGCCTTCAAATTCGGCGTACTTCTTACGAACGGTTCGGAAGTAGGCTGATATCGCTTCGAGCTTTGTAAGGTCTAAGCCGGTGTCGCGCTCGCCATCCGCGAAAATCGACACAACCGATTCTGTAGCTGAATGACCATAGGTCATCGACATAGAGGATATCGAGGTATCAACATTGTCGATACCCGCCTCAACGCACTTCATAATGGTGGCCGTAGAAAGGCCAGTGGTGGCGTGAGCATGGAGCTGGATAGGTATATCAACCGTTTTCTTTAGCTCCTTGACCAGCTCATAGCCCACGTATGGACGCAGCAAGCCCGCCATGTCTTTAATGCAAATTGAATGCGCACCCGCGTCTTCGAGCTGGCGAGCCATGTCTAGCCACATATCTAAAGTATGTACTGGGCTAACCGTATAGCTGAGAGTGCCTTGCGCGTGCTTGCCAACATTGCGCACGGCTTGCAACGCCGTAGTAACGTTGCGCATATCGTTCATGGCATCGAATACACGAAACACGTCTATGCCATTCACCGCGCAACGCTCGACAAATTTTTGTACTACGTCGTCAGCGTAATGGCGATACCCTAAAATGTTTTGGCCGCGAAACAGCATCTGCTGTGGCGTATTGGGCATAGCCTTTTTTATCTCGCGGATGCGATCCCAAGGATCCTCGCCAAGATAGCGTATGCACGAATCAAATGTGGCACCACCCCAAGACTCCATTGACCAGTAGCCAATGTTATCGAGCTGCTCTGCAATGGGCAGCATGTCGTCAATCCGCATGCGCGTTGCCAGCAATGATTGGTGCGCATCTCGCAGCACTACTTCAGTAATGCCCAGTTTTTTAGAGGTCATAAGCTTATGCTTTGGGTAAGGTTTTAATCAAAAGGGTTTAGCACTTAGTGGTGTTGCCTATAGAGCCTAACGGCTTGAGCAATAGCGGTTTTGATGTCGTCCAGCAAAACGCTGCCGGCTTCTTTTAGGTCTTGCGCTTCCAAATTAGCGCCACCAACGGGTACGCTATCTTCGGCTGTCTCGGGGCTGAATTTATGCACCAAGTGCGACATTGCTTTGGTGGCAAAAACTAAAAGGGTCAAGAAAACAAACACGGTGCCCATGCCGTAAATCAATAAGCTAACGCCTTGTTCTATCAAAATAAGTTCCATTTAATGTTTCCCCCAATGGGTTGTAATAAGCTGGCGTGTTCACTGTGAGTGAAGCGAGATTACTTATAAAACAGCTTCTGAATTATAAAAGCTGACTAAGACCCGATGTAAATAATCGCAATCCGTTGTACCAGCGGTTTCGCGAATTGAGTGCATTGCCCACTGAGGCGCACCGACATCAATTGTTTCAATCCCCAGCTCGCTGGAGATGATAGGACCTATTGTGCTGCCGCAGCCCATGTCGCTGCGTACAACAAATTGTTGAAACGGAACGTCTGAGGCAAGGCACAAGCGCTGGAACCTCGAAGAGCTGATGCTATTAGTCGCATATCGCTGGTTATTGTTAATCTTGATTACAGGACCACTATTGATTTTGGGGCCATGATTCTGATCGTGCTTATCTGCGTAATTAGGATGTAATGCATGAGCGTTGTCGCAAGAAATAAGCATAGACCGGCTTACAAGTTGAGTTAAGTCTTGTGCGT
>CAZOIG010000457.1:0-5553 GCA_964579235.1 uncultured Gammaproteobacteria bacterium | reverse complement strand
CAACCGCATGGCTTGCTCAAGTGGGTGGGTCGCTTGCACAAGTGGCGTTTGGGCTAATTGAAAACCCCGAAATTTAGCGCATAGGAGTTCGGATGACGATCATTAAAGCGTGTGAGGTCTCGTCTGCGGGTGGTGTGATTGCCTACCCCACTGAGCAATGTTTTGGCTTGGGTTGTGACCCCGACAACGAAGCAGCGGTGCAACGCATTCTGGATATTAAGCAAAGGCAGGCCGAACAGGGTGTAATATTGATTGGCCTGAATGCCCAACAGCTTGAGCCCTACGCCGACTTTAATAGCCTTAGCGCCGAACAATTAGCTCGCGTTGAGCAAAGTTGGCCCGGTCCTAACACATGGTTGATTCCGGCTTACCGCGAGGTTTCTCGTATGTTACGCGGGCGGCATGACAGCATCGCTGTGCGCGTGACTGCGAATGAGGTTTGTCGTGATTTACTGGCGACGTTTGGCAAAGCGATTGTGTCCACGAGTGCGAACCGTCATGGACAAGAATCTCTGCTCAGCGCGCAAGCGGTTATTGAAGAACTTGGCGCTGATGTGGATTACGTTGTCGAACTGCCGGTGGGCGGAGCCAACAAGCCATCCACAATCACAGACGCACTCACCCATACACAAATGCGGTAAACTCGGGTTTCACTTCTAACCGCTGAACTACTCGCTATGAGCGTTGACAAAAAGGCTGTTGAGCAATACCTCAAAGCCCTTCAAGATAGTATTTGTGATGGTCTGTCTGAGCTGGATGGACATCAATTTGTGCAAGACAACTGGCAATACCCTAGTGGTGGTGGCGGTCGCTCGCGCGTACTCGCCGACGGCCGTATTATCGAAAAAGGGGGGGTTAATTTCTCATACGTAATGGGTGACGCCTTACCTCCAGCAGCGACTGCCAAACGACCTGAGCTTGCAGGCAAAGGCTTTGAAGCGATGGGCGTCTCTTTGGTTATTCACCCGCACAACCCACATGCGCCAACCTCGCATATGAATGTGCGGTTTTTTATCGCTGATGCTGAGGGCGATAATCCTGTGTGGTGGTTTGGTGGCGGCTTCGATCTAACGCCCTCCTATGGCTATGATGAGGACGCTATTCACTGGCACCAAACAGCTAAAGAAGCTTGCGAGCCATTTGACCAAGCTTTTGGTGAGGATAGCTACGCGCGTTACAAAAAGTGGTGTGATGAGTACTTTTATTTACCGCATCGCGATGAAACTCGTGGTGTGGGTGGTTTATTTTTCGATGATGTAAATCAGCCAGACTTCGACACTTCTTTTAGTTTTATGCGCAGTGTGGGAGATCATTACCTCAAAGCCTACTTACCTATTTTGCAACGACGTGCGAGCGCCGAGTTTACGCAACCACAACGCGACTGGCAGCTATTGCGCCGCGGCCGCTATGTGGAATTTAACTTGGTGTATGATCGCGGCACATTGTTTGGGCTGCAATCAGGTGGGCGAACAGAATCAATTTTGATGTCACTCCCACCCAAAGTTGCCTGGGAATATCAAAACCTACCTGAGCCGAACTCCGCAGAAGCTGAACTACTCAGTAAGTATCTGAAGCCACGCGACTGGTTATCCAGCTAAAGGGCTATTGGCCGAATTGCGACCTAACTATGAAATCGTCATCTTCTCCACCTAAACTTCTGTGGGTTTACCGCACGCTAATGTGGGTGTTGTCGCCGCTTGCCATTGTGGGCTTGTGCTTCAGGGGCTTTCGTAACAGCGCCTATTGGCGACGTTGGCCTGAGCGCTTCGGCTTTGTCCCGCGTGCCGTGGCAGAGCAGGGCCCCTTTGATTTATGGATACACGCCGTTTCAGTCGGGGAGGCGAGAGCGGCCGCGCCGTTGGTCAGAAAATTGCGTGAAGAGCATCCCGCGCTAAAAATATTACTGACCACTACTACGCCTACGGGTTCCGCAATGGTCAAGATGATGTTGGGAGACAGCGTAGCCCATTGCTATTTTCCCTACGATTTGCGCGGCGGTATGAAGCGTTTTGCGGCTAGCGTAAAACCCAAGCTCGGTTTGGTGATGGAGACCGAGATATGGCCCGAGATGATTCGCGCAATCAAGTCTGTAGGCACACACTTGATGTACACCAATGTACGTCTTTCAGAGCGTTCGTATAACAATTACGCGCGTTTCCAAGAGTTGCTTGAGTACACCCTTGAGCCAGTCGATTTCTTTGCGGCGCAGGGCGAGCTCGACGCTAAGCACTTAAAACTGCTTGGTGTTAGCGAAGACAAAATAGCCATTACTGGCAGCATAAAGTTTGACGTACAGATTCCCGCAAGCATGCATGAAATGGCGGAAGTGACTCGGCGTCAATTAGGCAGCGATCGCTTAGTATGGATTGCTGGCAGTACCCGTGATGGCGAAGAGGGCCGTATTCTTGAGGCGTATAAGTCTCTCAAAACTGAGTTTCCACACTTACTTTTAGTGTTGGTGCCACGCCACCCCGAACGTTTTGACTATGTCTCTCGTAAAATTGGGCGCCGTGGTTTGAAGTCGGTACGCAGAACCGAAGGCGTGATAGAGCTCGACGATTCGGTCGACGTGTATTTGGGCGATACGATGGGCGAGTTGTCTTTGCTCTATGCGAGTTCCGATGTGGCTTTCGTTGGTGGCAGTTTAGAGCCATTCGGCGGGCAAAACATTTTAGAGCCTTGCGCTCTAGGTGTTCCTGTAGTCTTCGGTCCGCACATGTTCAACTTCCCTGATATCAGTAAATGGACTATTCATGAGGGGGCTGGCGTGATGGTGAACAATAGTCGCGAGCTCACTGCCGAACTCAGAGACTTGTTAGCGAACGCATCGCGGCGCGACCGAATGGGGCAAAGAGGTTTGAAATTTATTGATGCGCATCGGGGCGCATTGCAAAAAAATATTGATCTGCTTGAGCCGATCTTGCGCGCCTTAGACAACACCTCATCAGACTAACCAACAGCGAAGTGAGACCGTTAACCAGAAGATTAGGCTCCTTTTAGTGCCGCATGGTTCTCGATTCTGAGTAAAATCGCTAAGGTTTTAGAGTCTTCAATCTCGCCCGAGATGGCCATTTCTTTGGCTTGGTTTAACGGAATCCAATGAGCTTCCAATTGCTCAGCACTATCCAGTTTTACCGTGCCTGGGCTGATCTGTGTGGCTAAGAACAAGTGCAATACTTCATTGCAAAAGCCTGGTGTACTCACAATTTGGCCTAGGTCGTGCCATTCACCTGCACGAACCCCCGCTTCTTCTTCGAGTTCTCTTTGAGCGGTTTTCAGGGGTTGCTCGTTCAGTTCCAAGCAGCCAGCAGGTGCTTCCCAGATATCTTTATTTAGGGCATGGCGCCATTGTTTGAGCAGGCAGATATTGGCTTGATCATCAATGGCAGCAATTACCGCGCCGCCAGGGTGTTTTACAATATCAAAAAAAGTATGGCCGCCCTCACGGAGCTCCACCTTTTCTTTATGCAGGCTGATCAGTTTGCCTTGGTGAATCACCGAATTAGAATCTTGGTCGCCCATAATGCTTTAACTCGTTCGGCTTAGTTCGCGAACTCAAGCAAGCTCTGCTCATAGTCTTCGGGTGCTTCGTAGCCCATCAAATTGAGCGTGGTTGCTGCGATATTGCTGAGCCCCGCGCCTTTTATATCTCGCAATTTGTACTCCTTACGAGCCAATTGGTCGGCGATCGCAAACGGTACTGGGCTAAGGGTGTGACTGGTTTTGGGCGTGCGTACACCGTCTTTCTCGGTAAACATAATATCCGCGTTACCGTGGTCAGCCGTAAAAATGAGTACGCCGTGTTGCTTTTTGATGCTCTCGAGCAGTCTGCCAATGCACTCGTCTACCACTTCAATTGCCTCAATAGCGGCCTCAAGATTGCCTGTATGGCCCACCATATCGCCATTCGCAATATTAATGCGCCCGAATGCGTATTCGCCGGACTCTATCAGCTTGATGGTCGCGTCGGTGATTTCGCGAGCTTTCATTGCTGGCGCTTGATCGAACTCAATATTGTCGCTCGGTATTTCAATATAGGTCTCTAGGCTCTCATCTAAATAGCCCGAACGATTACCGTTCCAGAAAAATGTGACATGACCAAACTTCTGAGTTTCGCTCACCGCGAAAGACTTCAAGCCTGTTGCGCAAATGTATTCGCCCATGGTGGCGTCAATTTCAGGAGGATTAACTAGATAGTGCTCGGGGATTAACTCGTCACCGTCGTACTGCAACATGCCCGCATAAAAAACCTCGGGGTGCGTGCGATGCTGACTTCGATCGAAGTGCTCGAACTCCTTTTGCTCGTAGCATCGTGAAATTTCAATGGCTCGGTCGCCCCTGAAGTTGAAGAATAGAACAGCATCGCCGTCGTTCATTAAACCAACCGGCTCGCCGTTTTCTTGAATAACAAAAGCGGGGAGGTATTGATCATCTTTCCCGCTAGACTCATACAAACTGGTGACGGCTTCAAGTGCAGACTCATAGCCGGCGCCGATGCCGTGTGTGTGGCAATTGTAGCCGCGCTCGACCATTGCCCAGTCGGCTTCATAACGATCCATGGTGATTTCCATGCGACCGCCACCGCTGGCTATGCGGTAATCAACGCCATATTTCTGGCTCAGCTCGCTAAGCTTGTTTTCAGTAGTTTCGATATAGCCCAGTGCTGAACGAGCTGCAACGTCACGACCATCCATCATAAGGTGGAGTCGAACTCGTTTAATGCCCTCTTTAGCGGCTTGCTCCAGTAAGGTGTAGAGATGCTCATTGTGAGAGTGGACATTTCCATCTGAATGCAAACCCATCAAATGTAGAGTGTGTTTGCCACCGTGTTTAATTACGTTCTGCCAAACTTGGGTATCAAAAGCAGCGCCTGAGTCAAACGCTTGATTTACCAGCTTTGCGCCCTGTGCAAATATTCGCCCGGCCCCCAGTGCATTGTGGCCCACTTCGCTGTTGCCCATGTCGTCGTCGCTGGGTAGACCAACTGCGAGTCCGTGCGCGGCGAGTTCTGTATACAACTCACTGTTTTGAAGAGCGTCGATGTTCGGCGTCTTCGCTTGCGCAATCGCATTGCTTGGCGCGTCAGGTGCAATACCGTACCCGTCGGCGACCACGATAACTACTGGCCCGGGTCGACCAGAGAATGAGTTGAGTGGGGTCAGTGCTTTTACTGTCATGATTGGCTATCGGTTAATGAATAGAGGGCTTAGCGACGCTGCATGGCTTGCTCAAGCAGTGTGCTTAAGAGGGTCAAGGCTTTGCCGCGATGTGACACTTCCTTTTTTTGTTCAGGAGCGAGTTCCGCGGCGTTACGGTTAAGCGCATTGCAATAAAAAACGGGGTCATAACCAAAGCCGTGACTACCGCGCGGCTCATTCGCAATTTGACCTTCCCAAACTCCTTCTGCAATGAGAGGGGCTGGATCCTGCGCGTGCCGCATATACACTAAGGCGCAGCGAAACCGCGCTGTGCGAGGTTCGGGAATGGCTTTGAGCTGTTCTAGTAAATAATCGATATTGGTTTGATCGCGGCTGCTGCTGTCATCTATAGCTC
>CAZOIG010000456.1:0-1933 GCA_964579235.1 uncultured Gammaproteobacteria bacterium | reverse complement strand
TTTTGTGTAAGTTCCATTTGCTCGCGCGGTTACTCGCCAGTCAATACTGCGAATATCGTCGCCAGCTTGGTAGCGTCGTACTTCTTCAAACTCCATGCCACGACCACGGAAGTTGGAGCGAATGTTGCCCAAAAGCTGATTACGAGCGAGATGCCTGCCAAACAGAGTTAAACGTGCCGCCCAGTGTCGCGCATTAAGCAAGCTAGGTAAATCCGTTACTATGCCCGCCGCAACGAGAGCGTCAGCGTCAAAAGCGGAGCTACCACTAGATGTACTATTGTGTGTTGCCATTGAACTCTGCTCGATTCCTTAGCTGTTGTCTAGGCTACCGTCACTCGATCTGGCTACCGGCACTTGATCAGGCTACCGGCACTCGAGCCAATAGCGCGTCAATGACTTTGTCGCTGGTTATGCCATCGGCCTCTGCTTCGTAACTCAATATCAGGCGGTGACGCAAGCAATCGTGGGCAATGGCTTGCACGTCATCGGGTGACACATAATCTCGGCCGTTCAACCAGGCATGTGCTTTGGCGCAACGATCCAGTGCGATAGTGGCTCTGGGGCTAGCACCAAACTCTAACCAGCTGGCAAGGTCTTCGCCGTATTGTTTTGGGGTACGCGTTGCGAGAACAAGTTGCACAATGTATTCGTCAACTGCATCCGCGGTGTGCATTTTGGTGACCGCTTCGCGTGCCGCAAAAATGCTGTCTTGGCTCAATTGACTAGCCGGCACAGGCACGCTCTTAGCAAGGGCTTCGCCACGGGCGAGCGCCAAAATATCGCGCTCAGCGCTCCGATCTGGATAATCAATGGTGATATGCATCAAGAAACGATCCAACTGAGCCTCAGGCAAAGGGGAGGTGCCTTCTTGTTCAATGGGGTTTTGCGTCGCCATTACCAAAAACAAGTCAGGCAAAGTCATCGTGTTGCGTCCAACCGAGACTTGTCGTTCAGACATACCCTCCAGCAAGGCCGATTGAACTTTAGCGGGTGCGCGGTTGATTTCGTCGGCTAATACTAAGTTATTAAAAATAGGCCCTTCTTGAAAAACAAACTCGCCCGTTTCGGGTCTAAAAATTTCGGTGCCAGTAATATCTGAAGGCAGTAAGTCAGGCGTAAACTGGATCCTTTGAAAGTTGCCCTGAAGTCCTTCTGACAAGCTTTTAATGGCTTTGGTTTTTGCTAAACCCGGCGCGCCTTCTACCAATAAGTGCCCATCGGCGAGTAGGGCGATCAGCAAGCGATCAACTAATTTGCTTTGGCCAAGGATTTGGCTAGAAAGCCATTCGCGTAGTTCAAGAAATGATGTCAGCACAATTAAATCTCTCAATCGTAGTTGAAATGTGTATTGGGTTATTGGGTATGGTTTGCGGTGGTTTCAAGACTAAAAACCGAACTCAGTGATTGACGCATTGAGAGCGAGATGACTATCAGTTCGTATACCGCCCACGTATTGTAAACGTTTGCGTTTAAGGTGTGTGCATAGACTGAATATGTTGTAACCGTTTAGAGTTGCGCCTAGGTTGAATTGCAGTGTTCATCGAGTTATTCAAGCTGAGCAGCAGAGAGGGTGTTTAAGTCTGCTAAACTAAGTTTTTCCATACAGTTGATTAGTAGGTTTACTATGTTTTTGCAACGTTTAGCCATTGCCCTGCGCCGACAAGACTGGGTAGTTATTGTTATCGAGTTCGTGTTGGTGGTTTCAGGTGTTTTGATCGCTTTGCAACTCGATCAGTGGCGCGAAGAGCGTGCGCAAAAGGTTTTGGAAATTCAGTATTTTGAGGCATTACGAGATGATGTCCGTTCTAATGTTGAAGACTTTGGGAATTCCGAAACTGCATTGCGAGTCGTCCTCGCTTCAGGTTACGCGGCGCTAGATGCCATCGAGCAAGGGCGCTGCAAAAACGATTGTTGGGATGAGGTGCTATTGTTT
>CAZOIG010000455.1:0-1776 GCA_964579235.1 uncultured Gammaproteobacteria bacterium | reverse complement strand
CCCAATAAAACCAACGCTCGGAATCAATGACGAGCATGAGATGGCCGCGAAGCTGTCATAAAACGGTCATTAAAGTGACCCGAAACAGTCACAGTAGTTTTCTACAGTCGCTGACATTAGAACTAACACCTACTGAGCTCTACTGAGCCCGACTGCAGGCAGAAATCAATTAGGAGGCGTAAAACCATGAACTACTCAGCAAGCTCCACAATGTCTGGCCAGACTCAATACAGTTCGCGTAAAGCGAATCCCAACAAGCAAGGCTCGGTATCCGTTTCGCCCGTCTACGAGCAGGTTATGGCGCTAAACGAGTATCGCAACCCTTTAGACAGCTTGGAGTACGCTGTGGGCAGGTTTGCTTATGCGCTTAAAACACGCGTTATGCCCGCGCACCAAATTGATTTCTTAGTCGCCTATCCTGAACCTAGAAATCGCCTGCGAAAAGAACTCTCACAGAGCAAATTACTTGGGCAAACACCAGACGGTAAGGCAATTTACTTGTTCGACCACTTTCACAATTCTAGCGTGATGCGCGAATTGGGTCGGCTGCGCGCGCTAACGTTTAAGGTGGTCGGTGAAGGTACTAAAGCACTTCGCGACATCGACAGCTACGATCGTTATTACCGCCATATTGTTTTGTGGGACGATACCGATTCTGAAATTGTCGGGGCTTACCGTATCGGCGAAGCGTTTTCGTTAAGCAACGATGAGGCGCAACCACTTTACTCCCAACGACTGTTTGACTACCAAGCGAGTTTGCGCTCCCTATTCCCTCAAGCGATCGAACTGGGTCGCAGCTTTATTCAACCCAAATACTGGAGCAAACGCGGCCTTGACTATCTATGGATGGGGATCGGTGCGTATTTAAGCGCGCACCCGCACGTTCGATACCTTTTTGGCGCAGTGAGCATCTCTAACGACTTCCCGACGCTTGCCAAGCACCAAATTGTGGGTTGCTTTGCACGGCATTTTCAACCCATAGGGCATCGCACTTTGGCTAAATCTCGTCGCCCATTTTATGTAGACCGCGGCGTGCTGGAGAGCTACCGAGAACTGAGCTTTGTGGAAAGCCTAGCTAAGCTGAAACAACAACTTAAAGATCAGGGCGTGGTGCTACCCACGCTGTATAAGCACTACGCAGATTTGTGCGAGGCTGATGGTACGCAGTTCATCGACTTCAATATTGATCCTCAATTTGGGCATTGTATAGACGGTTTGATGTGGGTTGATCTGGCGTACATCAAGGATAAAAAGCGCCGTCGCTATCTCGATACACACACTGTCTAGCTATAAAACAAACCGCTCCTTCGCGCAGACACAATCATGGCAAAAGCAGACTTACACGTTCACTCTAAATACTCTGACTACCCCAGCACCTGGGCACACAAACTGTATAACTCACCCGAAAGCTTCACCGAGGTAGAGACCATTTATACTCAAGCCAAAGCTCGAGGTATGACTTGGGTAACGATAACCGATCATGACAGCATCGCTGGTGCTTTGGAGCTGGTCGCCGAGCACCCAAAAGACAGCTTCGTTTCATGTGAGGTCACCACGTACTTCCCTGAAGATCAATGCAAGATCCATATTTTGGTCTACGGCATCTCAGAGCGAGAGTACGAAGACATAATGGTGCTCAGGGCGTCGATCTATGATCTGCGCGATTACATCGCCGAGCGACAAATCGCTTACTCGGTGGCACACGCCACCTATGATCAAGATGGCAAGCTCACCTTTGAGCATGTCGAAAAACTGGTCCTGCTATTTGATGTGTTT
>CAZOIG010000454.1:0-1618 GCA_964579235.1 uncultured Gammaproteobacteria bacterium | reverse complement strand
GGAAGCTGCTTATCGCAATGGCGTTCGCCGTATCATTTATGCGAGTTCAGTTCACGCAGTAGGCATGCACTCTCGTACCGTGGGATTAGACCTTGATGCCGTACACAAACCCGATACGTTTTACGGTCTTGCCAAGTGTTTCGCCGAGGATCTTGCCAGTCTCTATTGGGATAAGCGCGGAGTGGAAGCAGTGTGCTTGCGAATTTTTTCTTGCGCTCAAGTTAACAATGCGCGCGCTTTGGGTACGTGGTTGTCCTACGACGATTTAATTCATCTAGTTGAGCAATCGATTAACACGCCCGTAACTGAGTTTTCGGTAGTCTACGGAGTCTCCAATAATGATCGTTGCCCAGTAGATAACACTAAGGCGAAGTTTTTGGGCTATAAACCCAAAGACAATGCCGAGCAATTTGCTGAACAGGTCTTGGCCGATACTCCTGAGCTCGATCCCAATGCGCCTGAACATAAATACCTTGGCGGGCCTTTTGCCGCGGTGGAGCTCGGCAATAGCGGCGTTGCAGGAATGAACATTGTGAACGACGCCAAAAAGACTTAGACCACTTGTGACTTAACCTTTCGACCAGACCTCAACCACATTAGCCACTATGAACACACCCGCTAAACCCGATTCCCACGCACCGCAAGAGATTGTCGGTCACCTGATTAACGGTCGCGTCGTGACTAATAGCGCGCGTACGCTGGATGTATTTAACCCCGCGACCTCGCAAGTCACCAAGCAAGTTGCGGTAGCAGATAAAGCAACGGTGGAAGAGGCGATAGCGGCTGCGCAAGCGGCTTTTCCGGAGTGGCGCAATACGCCGCCGATTAAGCGCGCTCGTATCATGTATCGGTTTAAGCAATTGTTAGAAGAGCACGCTGACCACATCTGTAAATTGATCGGCGAAGAACATGGCAAAATTATTCATGACGCTCAAGGCGAGTTACAGCGGGGCATCGAGAACGTCGAATTCGCCTGCGGTGCGCCGGAGTTGTTGAAGGGCGAACACAGCAAAAACGTGGGTTCTGAGATTGATTCTTGGAGTGAATTTCAGCCGCTGGGGGTTGTTGCCGGGATTACACCGTTTAATTTTCCAGCAATGGTGCCGCTGTGGATGTACCCCTCGGCGTTGGTCTGTGGCAACTGTTTTATCCTTAAACCCTCTGAGCGTGATCCTAGCTCCGCTCTGTACATCGCGCAGTTACTTAAAGAAGCGGGTTTGCCCGATGGCGTGATGAACGTGGTTAATGGTGACAAAGAAGCGGTCGATACGCTGCTTGAAGACGAACGCATTATGGCCGTGAGTTTTGTTGGTTCAACACCGATTGCTGAATCGATCTATCGCCGAGCCAGTGCCGCAGGTAAGCGCTGTCAGGCTCTTGGCGGGGCTAAAAACCACGCTATCATAATGCCCGATGCCGATATGGACAATGCGGTGTCACAGCTAGTTGGCGCAGCATTTGGCTCCTCAGGTGAGCGTTGTATGGCTCTGTCGGTTGCGGTCGCCGTGGGCGACGTGGCGGCTGACGCATTCATCGAGAAGATGTCGAACAAGATGACCGAACTCACCGTAGGTGTTGCCAGTGATTCGAGTAATGATTTTGGTCCACTGATTACCGC
>CAZOIG010000453.1:0-4261 GCA_964579235.1 uncultured Gammaproteobacteria bacterium | reverse complement strand
GCGAACCCACCGGCACTTTGAGATATAGCCATTAACTCGAGTCGGTTAATATTAACTCGCCGAGGTAAGCTCACCACCCAACGTACCGCTTCAGCGACGTCTTCTGCTTGTAAGGCCTCTAAACCCTCGTATACCGAATCGGCTTTTTGTTGGTCGCCATGCATCCTCACCACTGAAAACTCAGTACCCTCGAGCAAGCCCGGGATGAGATTAGTAACTCGCACTGGTGTGCCCAAAACGTCGGTTCTCAAGTTCGCAGAAAACTGGTCAACAAAGGCTTTGGTCGCTCCATAAACATTGCCGCCTCTGTATGCGTAGTTGCCTGCAATAGAACCAATATTAATTACATGACCGCGTTTTCGCTCTATCATCCCCGGCACTAATAAGTGGGACAAATAGGCCAGAGCGGTGCAATTGGTTTGAATCATCAATAACCAATCTTGCCATTTTGCTTCATGCGCTGGTTCAGTGCCTAAAGCCAAGCCCGCATTGTTTACGAGCACTTCAACATTCGAAAACGCACCGGGTAGAGCTGCAATCTCTGCCGCTACTTTTTCGTGATCATTAACGTCTACAGCGATGACGTGTGATTGAGTTTGGTGGGCTTGTTTAAACTCCTCAGCGAGAGCAACTAGCTTATTCTCGCGCCTTGCCATCAAGACGAGGTCATAATGATTGGCAGCGAGCTCGCGCGCAATGGCTTCGCCGATTCCCACTGATGCGCCGGTAATTAGTGCAATAGGTTTTGTGTTTGTCATGGTCTTATCTCAATATTTTCAGCTTAACTCACTGTCTTGCATTCTTCGCCAAAGTACGACTATGCCAAGGCCTTGCCGACGATCTCACTGATGTCCTTACTTAAATCTGGTGTTGCCTGAATGCGCTCTAACTGCGCTTGCATTGATTCTTGAATATCTTTCTTAAATAGGCGCCAACTGTTGAAAGCGCTGACTAAACGAGCGCCAACCTGCGGGTTAATCTTATTGAGCGCGATAACTTGATCAGCCAGTAATTGATGCCCGCCGGCGCCATGAAAAGCGTTTAAGTTTGCCGCAAAAGCGCCGAGCAATGATCGAACTTTATTCGGGTTGGTTAATGAGAACGCGGGGTGGCTCAAGAGTGCTTGAACGGCATTCACCACATCATCGCTATCGGCAGACGCTTGAATAGCAAACCACTTATCCAATACCAGACTATTGCCCTGCCATTGCTCATAAAAACTTGTTAGTGCCTTCTGCGCATGCGCACCACCGTGCATAACTAAGCTCACCAGCGCGGCTTGCTGGTCCGTCATATTTTTAGCGTTCTCAAAATGCGACCGTGCCAGATCGACTACCGAAGAGCTATCGGTATACATCAACCACCCCAAGGTTTTGTTGTGCAGCGCGCGTTTTGACATAGCTTTCGCATCTAAACTAAACGACTCTGAAGTAGATGTTTGCTCAAAATGCTCAAGTAGCTCTGACTGTAGCGCCACAGAGAGATACTGCATAAGCTGTTTACGCTTGTTTGATACAGCATTCGGGTCAACATCGTTGCCCAAGCTATCAACCAAATAAGATTCGCTAGGGACGGACAAAAGCTCTGCCAGCATCGCTTGATCAACTGGCGGATTACGCAACACGTACCGTAGGGTTTCAGTCAAAGCGTTTAGGTCTTCGCTGTCAAAGTCCGCGCCTTTAATAGAGGGCAAAAGTAGATTTAGGCACATCTTTTGAATTGCCTCGAACCGCACGAACCCATTGTTATCGTACTTAACTAGGTGTGCCAGCTCCTCTTTGCTTTGATCAAACTCAACTTTGATTGGCGCTGAAAAGTCTCTCAAGAATGACACGATCGGCCGTTGCTGAACTTTAAATTCAAACACCTTGTTGGCTTGATCCAAAATCAAAGTTTGCTCATTGGTGATCTCTCCTTCTGCGCTGATTAACGCGACCGCTAAAGGAATATGAAACGGCTGCTTAGTAGCTTGGGTCGGTGTAGGGGGGCAGCTTTGCGATATCTCTAAACTAAACACACCTGACACTTCATCAAACGCTTGATGCACAGTCACCACAGGCGTGCCAGCTTGGGTATACCAGTTTCGGAATAGGCCCAAGTCGATATCGTTGGCTTCTTCCATGCACTGAACAAAATCCTCTGTCGTCACGGCCGAGCCATCAAAGCGGTCAAAATAAAGGTCGGTCGCCTTACGGAATCCTTGTGCACCCACCAGATGGTGCATCATGCGAATTACTTCTGCGCCTTTCTCGTAGATCGTTACGGTGTAGAAGTTGTTTATCTCTTGATAAGAATCGGGACGCACGGGGTGAGCCATTGGGCCAGAGTCTTCTTTAAATTGATGATTGCGTAAAACTTGAACGTCTCGAATTCGCTTCACGGCTCGCGAAGACATATCCGCGCTGAACTCTTGATCGCGAAAAACGGTAAATCCCTCTTTTAAGCTTAACTGAAACCAGTCGCGGCAAGTAACGCGGTTGCCCGACCAGTTATGAAAATACTCGTGGCCAATAACGCTTTCTATACCCTCAAAATCAGAGTCTGTCGCGGATGCTTGATCAGCCAAAACATACTTTGAGTTAAATATGTTCAGACCTTTGTTTTCCATGGCGCCCATATTGAAATCGTCGACGGCTACCACGTTGTAAATTTCCAAATCGTACTCACGTCCATAGACTTGCTCGTCCCAAGTCATGGATTTCTTGAGCGACTCCATCGCGTGTTCGCATTTGTCGATGTTATGACTTTGCGTATAAATATTGAGTTCTACTGGCTCACCAGACATGGTAACGAAGCGATCGGTTATTCTCTCCAAATCTCCCGCGACTAGCGCAAATAAATAACTGGGTTTTGGGTGGGGGTCGTGCCATTTTGCCCAGTGGCGACCATCACCAAGCTCACCGCTTGAATCAAAGTTACCATTGGCCAGCAGTACTGGGCAGCTTTTAACACTACCAGTTAGCTCCACCGTATAGACGCTGAGCACATCGGGTCGATCAAGAAAGTAAGTTATCCGACGAAAGCCCTCGGCCTCGCATTGGGTACAAAAGTTCCCACTCGAGCGATACAAACCAGACAATTCCGTATTCAAGTGTGGCTGAAGGCGAGTAACTATTTCGAGCTCGAACTCGTCAGGAACCACAGCAATAGTCAGAGTTTCGTCATTAACTAAATAGTCTGAGCTCTCCAGCGCGCTACCATTGATTGACAGCTTTTCTAACTCAAATTTTTCCCCATGAAGCACCAAGGGCGCTGATCCTTTTGAGTTTCGCTTAAGGCTCAGCGTTGCGGTCACCCGGGTTTCTGACTCACCGAGTTGGAAATCCAGATGTGTCCTCGGTATCAAAAAGTCGGGCTTAGTATAGTCCTTCAGGTAAATCGTTGCGGGTACTGCCGCTGGGGAAAGATCAGATTCGAGCATGATTAAGTCGTGTATTTTAGAAGCAAGACCAAATAGGTCGTAAACGTGAATCCAACTCCTTGGCACCGCCTAAACGAGCCCAAGGTTGGCTTATAGAATGAAAATCGGAGCCGATAGACGCCGCGAGATCAAACTGCACGCACAGGTCTGCCAACATCTTTTGCTGCTTTGGTTCAGTGACTGGTGTTGAGACTTCCATTGCCTTCACTCCGCACTCGCGCATCACTTCTATGAGGCGTATTAGTTTGGTTCGAGAAAATTTATAACGAGTTGGGTGAGCCAACACCGCTTGACCTCCTGCCGACTGAATCCAGCCCGCCACATTTTCTAACTCGGGCCACTGCATTGGAATAAAGCCCACCTTGCCTTTAACCAAGTACTTTTTAAACGCCTGGTTTTTATTTTTAACCAAGCCTTTTCCAATTAAAGCGTCCGCGAAATGCGGACGAGTAGGCACACCATCTGCACCCACAAGCGCATTCACTTCATCGCGTAAGTCGATGCCGTGTGATTCGAAATCCAAGTGCATTTGCTCGGCGCGCTCCTTTCGAACGCCCTGATTTGCCTCAACCCCACTCAGTAAAGTCTCACACTTAGGATCAATATTCAGACCCAACACATGGAGTAACTGGCCATTCCATTCGCAAGAAAACTCTATCCCTGGAATCAAATTAATGCCCAACTCATTAGCACTGAGTTGCGCGAAGTCCAAACCCGCCACCTAGTCATGATCCGTTAACGCGAGGTGTGAGATCGACTGTTGTGTGGCCAGTGTAAGTAACTGCTCAGGACTCAAATCACCATCAGAGTAATGGCTATGGCAATGCAAATCGTATTTGT
>CAZOIG010000452.1:0-2160 GCA_964579235.1 uncultured Gammaproteobacteria bacterium | reverse complement strand
CTGATCAAGCTGAATACTTGCCGGGCTTGAGACTGCGTTTGGAGCTGGCGAATTTAAACAACGTTAAAGCACCATTAGAGCTCGACGTAAACAGTGACGCATGGCTCGCTCCCAGTGCCAGCGAGGCGGCTGCTTTTGATGTGGTGTACACCGCAAACACGTTGCACATAATGAATGAGCAAACGGTGGAAAACTTTTTTAAGGGTTTGCCACGGCATACGTGCGCCTCAGCCCAGCTTTTCATTTATGGACCATTTAAGTATCAGGGTCGATTTACCAGTGAGAGCAATGCGGCTTTCGATGAGTCGCTAAAAAGTCGTGGTGTGGGTAGCGCAATTCGCGAGTTCGAGTGGATTGTCGAACGCGCTGACAGCGTTGGTTTTGAATTACTTGAAGACGTGGCGATGCCCGCCAACAACCAATGCTTGGTGTTTCAGAAAGGGTCTGCCCAAGGAGTCAACCGATTCTAGCTGCGTCAACTGTCACTCAGCTTTAAAACGGCTTTCCGAAGATGGTTGTGCGCCGGTTATTAACTGTATGGATGTGCTCTGCGCGGTTAAGAACGGCTATTCCGAGCTTGGCTCGTTGAGATCCCAATCGTATTGAAACTTCACGTCCATGGACTTGCTCAGCATGACTTGGCGTAGGTCCGCCGCTCGCTGTGGTTCTGAGTTTTCGATGATGTATCTGAGCATGCCGTTGCGATTCTCGCCAAAGTCTTCCTCGTACCAAGTGAAGATAGATGACAGTGTAATCAGTGCACCGTCGATTCTTACACCTCGGGGGTGCGCTAAAAAGGTGTCTTTCGCTTCTTCGGCGATACGATCGTAGTTGTCGGCGGTCAACGCGGTTGGGTGCAGGTTAGGGCACCCAATGCTGGCGCAATTGACGATGAAATGAATGCGAGGATCATTCCAAATTGGTCGCAAGATTCGGTGTTCGATATCGTTCAGCGTCACCTCTTGGTCTGCGATTAACAGCAACTCATCATCCCAAGGGCCTCTCGAGAAAAAGCCTCCACCGGTCTTGCGGATGGTCGTAACAGGATACTCTTGCACGATAACCTTTACAGTCAGCGCGTTGTATAGGTTAACCCAGTATGCAAATTGTTCTGCGCGGCTAAGGGTGCGTGGATCGATCGCCTCTAAATAAGCTATGTATTGCGAAAGGTTCTGAATGCTCGCCGAATCTTGCTCAGAATCAGGGTCACCGAGCATCGCCGCGTACCTAAATAGGTTCACGCCGGATGGATCGTCTGTGACTAAGAATTCATCAAGAATCGCTTGCCATGCGGAATGGTCCACCGACTCTGGGCTTGTGCCAACGGCTAGCTCAGGGCTCAAGTTTTCGGCTTGCCAGAAATCCCATAGGTCTGATTTAGGCGCAGCGTAGGCAAGGCTTAGTTGGGCGCTCAGGCACAGCAAGGCTAAGCTCGCAATACTGGTGATGCGCAGTCTATTTAAAATCATTTTCCTTAGCCGCTTTGTGATACATCTTGTTTGCCATTTTAAGTAAAGTGGTGGGGAAGAAGCGTTTGATTTTCAACGCGAGCATTTCCATACCCTTGCCAACCGGTATTTCAGGCACGCCTTTCTCCATTTTTTTGATGATGACCTCGGCGCAGTCTTCGGCCGACATCCCAGAATCAATATTAGTGTCTACTTTACCGAAGGCTTTACCGTCACCCATTAACGCATTTTCAGAGATGCTAGTGCGGATATAACCAGGGGTGATTGTGGTGACTTCCACGTTTTTGTCGGCGACTTCGGTGCGCAGTGCGTCGAAAAAGCCCATCACCGCGTGCTTGGCGGCGCAATAACCTGTTCTAAACGGTGCGCCTACTTTGCCCGCAACTGAAGCAGTAATGGCGACATGGCCAAAACCCTGCTCGATCATCAACGGTACGGCCGCTTTGCTTAAGGCGATCTGCCCGAACACGTCAACTTCAAACAACTTTCGATAAGTCTCCATTGAGGTTGTTAAAAAACTCGAGCGTTGCGAAATACCAGCATTGTTGATGAGTAAATCAACCTGACCGTAAGTAAACCATGCCGCCTTAACCTTAGCCGCTAGACTTTTTTCGTCGGTAACATCAAGGGTTAGGGCTACGGCTTCAGTGTTTTGGTTGCCAACGGCTTTACAGCGTTGTGCGAGCGCTTC
>CAZOIG010000451.1:0-2177 GCA_964579235.1 uncultured Gammaproteobacteria bacterium | reverse complement strand
CAACAACGATTTCCAGTGGTCTACCAGCTTTCTGTACGCAAGATAATAATCAGCAAGGTCTTGCAAACGGTACGAATACTTGAAGTAAGGCTGCCGAAACATGGCCACACAAGCGTCCATGGGGTCACGTTCCAACAATACCAATTTTGCGCTTGGCATAGCTTTGGCAATGATTCCAAGATAATGAAAATTGAACGGATACTTATCTACGAAATAAGGCTCATCGGTCAATCGATACTCAACCGCTTTCAAATAATCGTCCATGACCGATTTTGCGGGCAACGCCGATGCGGTCGTTAACACGTCAGCCAGGTTCGATCCAAGCGCGCTTTGCAAGTCGGGCTTAGCCCGCGCAGCATGACGCGCTACCGCAGATTGCATGAAAAAGGTTTCGTCGGCAGAACAAACCAGGCTATGACTGGCAAGAATCCGCTCGACCAAAGTTGTTCCGGTTCGAGGTAGACCCATCACGAATATCGGGGTCCGCCTTGCATCAACCAGCCCTGTTTGTGGGCCGCCATTAGGATTGTCGCTCAACCAAGAGCTGTTAAACACATCGCGGCAGGCATCTAAGGCAGCGATGTCTTGCTCAACCGAGTAGCCAGCGGCCGCAGATTCTCTAGCAGCGGATTCTGCGCCCGCCGAGTAGTGCGTAAAACTGGCGTCCCAATCTTCTAAGTCTTCATATTCCTTGGCGATCGCAAAATGCATAAAGATTTGATTAAGCTGCGGGTCTGCCTGTGATATCTGATCGAGCATGATCTCGATATGAGCGTTAGACTCCGCTTTGCGTAAGCGACTCAATTCAAAGTGATTCCGCTGATTCGCTGGATTCGCCGCCAACAGCTTTTCATACAATGTAATCGCAAGTTCCAGCTCCCCGTTTTTGGTTGCTGCTGCAGCCAAGCCAGCTTCAATGCTCTCGACATTCGGCTGTAGGTCATTCGCTACTTGATAGAATTCAAACGCCAACTCGTGCATTCCCAGACGAGTCAGTAATTCTGCTGCACTGAACGCCGCTCTCGGTGTCGCCAATAAGACATCTCGATGTCGCTTGAGTAGCGCGAAGCTCTCGCCATGCTGCCCAATTTGCAGCCTTAACTGAGCCAATTCAGCGATCGCATCACTGCGATTCTGGTCAAGCTTTATGCATTCATTGAAGGATTTAGCCGCTTTCGGAAACTGACGCTGTGCGAGCGCGACGCGCGCAAGCAAGTAATGACCATCAGAATAAAATGGCGCCGCTGCGATCAGGTTGCGGGCTATCGCGTTGACGCGCGCAATATCGTTGCGTGCGAGTGCCTCGCGCGCTTGCTGGCTTAGTTGAGCTCGATCGCCACTCACGCTTTATACGAGTCGAGATCTATACCAGCTTCAACCAACAAGGTCTTTAAAGGCCCTAACTGGTCTTCATAACGTTGCCACTTACCAACTGAACCTTGATGCACTTTCGAGCGTACCTGCACTGAGCTCGCCGTAGTACTTGGTGCTTGGTTTTTTTCGAACTCCAAACAAGCTTGATCGAACGGAATATCAAGGGCCTCAAGCAAATTGCGAGTTTGCGCCTCTTGATCACTCACTAGAGCCTCGTAACTAACCTCTATAAAGCGATCACCCAACACGGTTTGCCAATGTTTACGCAATCGGTCATAGGCGACGTAATACCGACCCAAATCCTCAATCGAGTACGAATATTTGTACGCCCAAGTGAACACTTGTTTGTACATTGAAAAACAGGCGTCAAGTGGGTGACGCACCAAATGCACGATTCGCGCCTCAGGCCATGCCGCCGCGATTAAACCCGTGTATAGAAAATTGAACGGTAGCTTCTCAACGAAAAAGCGTTCGTCATTTAGGCGGTAACTGATCGAAGACATGTAGCTTTCCGCAATCTGTGCAGCATCTTCACCGGCTAGATCCTTGAGGACCGGCGCGTCAATGCTGTTTGCACCAGGCAGCTCCATCAAACGTCGAATCGCCATTTGTAAAAACATCGTCTCACCCACGCTGGCAACGTCTTGATGGCTAGACAGTATTCGGTCAACAAGAGTCGTTCCAGTTCGCGGCAAGCCCAGCACAAAAATAGGTGTCGCAAGATGATCAGTGCGTTTAGCTGCATTTCTCTGATTTGCCATGCGCTCTAAATAGCTTGCATCGTAGTGCTCAATCACTGTGTC
>CAZOIG010000450.1:0-2234 GCA_964579235.1 uncultured Gammaproteobacteria bacterium | reverse complement strand
TGATGGCCTGCATCAGGCTATCGAAGCGAAGGAAAAAGTATCGATTCAACGAGAGAATCAAACGTTGGCTTCGATCACATTCCAAAACTATTTCCGATTGTATGACACCTTGTCTGGCATGACGGGCACGGCCGATACGGAAGCCGTTGAATTTCAGGAAATCTACAGTCTTGAAGTAGTGGTGATCCCGACTCATCGCGACATGATTCGTGTGGATCAATCGGACGTTATTTTCAGAACCATGCCTGAGAAGTTTGCGGCGATTATCGAGGATGTTCAGGAACGGCATGCAGAAGGTCAGCCGGTTTTACTCGGCACTGCGTCGATTGAAGTGTCTGAGCTTTTGTCCAAAGAGCTGAAAAAGCACAAGATCCCACACGATTTGTTGAACGCCAAACAACATGAGCGCGAAGCTTCAGTTATCGCAAAAGCCGGTCGTCCTGGTGCCGTAACGATTGCTACGAATATGGCAGGTCGAGGTACAGACATCGTGCTTGGCGGTAATTTGGAAATGCGTTTAGACGAAGCGCAAAGCGATCAGCAGAAGGCCGAGATTAAAGCGCAATGGGAAAAAGATCACGAAGCCGTGCTCGAATCAGGTGGCTTGTATGTTATCGGTACGGAGCGGCACGAATCACGCCGTATCGATAATCAGTTACGGGGACGCTCTGGCCGCCAAGGTGACCCGGGTGAAACACGCTTCTTTCTCTCTATGGATGATTCGCTGATGCGAATTTTTGGTTCAGACCGAATCTCAGGGATGATGCAGCGCGTTGGTATGGAAGAGGGTGAAGCGATCGAGAGTCGCCTCGTCTCGCGCGTAATTGAAAACGCGCAACGCAAGGTCGAAGGGCACAACTTTGATGTGCGCAAGCAACTCTTAGAATACGATGATGTGGCAAACGAGCAACGTAAACTCGTGTACAGCGAACGTAATTCTTTGATGTCCAGTGATGACGTATCCGAGAATGTTCAGGCCATGCGCGAAGAGGTGGTCGATCTAGTGATTGACCGCACGGTACCGCCTCAGAGTATGCCAGAGCAATGGGATATCGCGCAGTTAGAGGATGATTTACGTCTAGAGTTTGGAGTCAGCCTGCCAGTACAGCAATGGCTTGACGAGGATAAGAACTTATATGAGGACACCTTGCGAGATCGAATTTTCGACGAGGTCAGTAAGTCCTATGAGGAAAAGGAGCAGAAGTACGGCGCTGATGTGATCAGACATCTTGAGAAAGTGATTATGCTCCAAACGCTCGACAATCAATGGAAAGAGCATCTCGCCGAGATGGACTACCTGCGTCGTGGTATTGGTCTGCGTGGCTACGCCCAAAAGAATCCAAAGCAAGAATATAAGCGCGAAGCATTTGAGATGTTCACCACCATGCTTGAGCGTGTGAAAACTGAAGTCGTGACCATTTTGGCTCGCGTCCAAGTACGTGAAGAAGGCGAGTTAGACGCGCTTGAAGCGCGTCGACAAGAATCTGCTCGACAAGGGCTTGAGATGAAGCAAGGTGAGTCCTCGTCTGAAGGTGGCCAAGCCGCAGCGGCTCAAGGCAGCAATACGTTTGTGCGCGAAACACCCAAAGTAGGCAGAAACGAACCGTGCCCGTGTGGCTCTGGTAAGAAGTACAAGCAATGCCACGGTAAGCTGACCTAAATCAAATGGCAGTCAATCTTGTTGAGCCTGGCCACATCGAAGCCGTTCCTGGCGTGCGCTTATTCAGTGCCGCCAGTGCAATGCGCTATACCGGTCGCGACGATCTGCTATTAATGCAGTTGGCCGAGGGCAGTAAGTCTGCCGCGGTATTCACCACCAATCGATTCCGTGCGGCCCCCGTTTTGGTAGCACAATACAATCTATCGACTCATTCGCCTCGTGCACTGCTCGTTAATGCCGGCAATGCTAATGCTGGTACAGGCGATATTGGAATACAAAACTGCGAGCAAAGCTGCCAACAGCTTGCTAAGTTATTGGCGTGCGATGAACACGAAGTATTACCGTTTTCTACTGGCGTGATTGGCGAGCAACTCGATATGCAGAGTTTCGGCTCTGGCATGAATAAGTTGCTTGAGCCCGCAAGCGAATGCGATTGGTTGCAAGCAGCAAAGGCGATTATGACCACCGATACCGTTGCGAAGGCAGCCAGCAGACGTGTTGAGATAGATGGCGAGATAATCACGGTGTCGGGTATTGCGAAAGGCTCGGGCATGATTTGTCCCAACATGGCTAC
>CAZOIG010000449.1:0-10396 GCA_964579235.1 uncultured Gammaproteobacteria bacterium | reverse complement strand
GTATTGTTGTGTACATAATTGTTTTCAACAATAGCGTGGCGGCTGTTTTCAATCTCAATGCCCGCAACGCTGTCAAACACATCGTTATGCGCCACGTGAACGTTATCGCTCATGCCGATATAGATCGCCGCGTCCTCAATACCTGAGACTACGTTGTACTCCACGATGCCGTTTTTACCCAGCTGCGGAAATATTCCGTATACACCGGTATCCACGATTTGGTTATTACGAATCTCAAAGTTGTTACCCGCTTGGCCCATAATCGCGTTGCCTTTGTAGGCCGTGATGCGAAAATTCTCAACGATGAAATTATTGCCTGAGTAGAGTATGGCATCATTCATCTCGCCCTTACCGTCCAAGGTAGCGCGCTCACCCTCCTCAATTACGCCGATCAAACTAATATCGTCTTTATCAACGTAAACGGTCTCGTGATACAGCCCCGGCATAACGCGAATCGTAGTGCCTGGCTGAGCGGCTTTAACCGCTTCCTGTATGGATTCACCAGCTTGGACAGTCACAACCGTGCGTTCTGCTTGATCTGCACCGCCTGCTATGCCAGTCGCGCCAACTTGGTCGCTAACGCCGCCACCATAACTCTTACCCGCGGACGCATCGGTGTAGTTCACCGATGATCCTGAATTTTGTTGTCCCACATAATACGCGCCTAACACCAAAGCTAAGACCGCAAACGTATAGAGTACTTTTTTTGATTTCATAATGACTCCTCCTTTTGAAACTGAGTGTAGAGCAGGCTCCAGCGCGGCGCAATCACCACTCACGCCTTGGTGAGCGATGTTACCTACTTCTAATTATTGTTGTTTTGTGTAATGGGCACGGCTGGCGCAAGGCCCGAAGGATTTTTAGACGGAATTTTCGGCATGAATCGCTCGTCTTCTAAAGTACCTAAAAACGCCACCAGCATATCGATCTCGTCGGCGCGCAAATCGGGCTCCCAAATGTGCCAATGAATTAAAAGCTCTTCACCTTCTGGCACCGCATGCCCGCGCCCCTTGGTGTAAAAGGCGGCAGCTTCCGCCAACGTCTTCATTCCACCTGAATGCATATAGGGCGCCGTTTTAGTGATATTGCGCAAAGTTGGAACTTTGAACCCACCTCTTAACTTAGGCGAATCAAACGTTGCTTGAGCACCTATGTCACGTGCGCCATTGTCTGGCTCAGGAGTACCGATTACGGCAATCTGATTATTGGTAAACAACGGCGGTGTGTGGCACTCAGCGCAACGTGCAACAAAGGAACGAAACACGTTGAGCCCCGCTATTTCTTGTTCGTTAAGCACATCGTGGTTACCGTGAGCGTATTGATCATAGCGGCTGTTGAGCGAAATTAAGCTGGTCTGAAACGCTGCAAGCGCGCGGTAAATAGAGTCCAGAGAGATATCGCTTTGCGCAGGGTAAGCTTGTTTAAACATCCGAGGATAATGCTCATTGGCGCGTAAATCAGACAGTAATTGCTCTGGTGTATTGGCCATCTCTACCATCGAGAACAAAGGCCCCTCGGCTTGCTCCTCTAGAGTCTTGGCGCGCGCGTCCCAAAACAAAAAGGGTAAAAACGCGACGTTCCATAAGGTTGGTGAAGAGCGTCGACCAGTTCGGCCTTCAACGCCCACCGAAACCGCCATGTCATCCGAAAACCCTTTCTCAGGTTGATGGCACGATGCGCAGGCCACGGTGTTGTCCACCGACAGTAGAGGGTCAAAAAACAAGAAACGACCCAGATCAATTTCTTGCGGGCTGAACCCATCTCGATACGGCGGCAAACCAGTCTGCGTGCCGCCAACACCCCGATTTTGCGTTGAGTCATAAAACTGGTACAAAGAGCGCAATAGGCACTCATTCTTATCGGTCAACTCGAAACCTTGAGGACACTGTGCACTTAGCACGAAGTCCGCACTTTTATTCACAGGGAGTTCGGAGTACACCTTAAAGGAGGCGAACACAAGCGTGAGTGAGAGCGCAGAAGTAAGCACGAATCGGCTGAACAGACGACGACTGGAGTTCATGAAAGTATTAAACTGCTCGGGTTATCGTTGAAGCAAGGTAAAACTTACTCCGCTTTAAGAGATTGCAAATACGCAGCAACCGCCTCGATCTGCTCGGTTTCAGACATAGCGGCCGCCATCATCTTCATTTGTCGGCCGTATTTGTCAGTTCGATCATGACCGCGCTGCCCATTTAGAAATTTCTGATATTGGGCTTTGAAATACTGACTGCTCAGCATCCGCAAGTTGGGCGCATTGAGCATCTCATTCCCCACCGCATCACTGCCGTGGCAGCTTCCGCAATAAGACTGATACAGCTTACTGCCAGAATGAAGATCTCCTTCAATACCCTCAGCCGAAAAGCTCGCCGGTAAAGCGGCTAAATACTCACTCACCGACACCACAGCAGACTCGTCGAGACCTGCAGCAATCGCGACCATTTGACGGCCCGTGCTGTCTCCGTCGGCCTTGCCTCGCACACCTGACTTGAAGTGTTTAAGTTGACGCTGCAAGTACGTTTGAGATTGCCCTGCTAACCGAGGTGAAGACATCGCATCATTGCCTTGAGCCTCGGCGCCATGACAAACCGCGCATTGCTGAGCGTAGACACTTTCGCCACTCGCGTGCACCAACGCAGGCAGTAGCGCGATTATCAATGTAATTGAGCATGGAATAAGCCGGTACGGCAAAGAGCTTGATTTAAACATTTCAACACCATTGGGGTTCAGAATGAGCTCACTATATCGAAAAACTTTACGAAAAGGCACAGCCTTAATAGAAATGTTGGTCGCGGGAACACCTCAAGCTTGAGGCCACGCTAAGATGCGAACAAGGGTTGCTAGATCAGTGCCCCCAAAGGATATTCTCTAGACACTTTAATCTCTTGCATTACCACATGGGTATTGATGGTCATCTGTGACCCAACGGATTGGATCAAGTCATCGGTAATCTCAAGATAGGTCGGCATATCTGGTGCCACCACCTTTAGCAAAAAATCAAACGCGCCACTTACCGTATAGCACTCCAAAATCTCCGGCGTTGCGTCGACATGAGCCTGAAACGCGGCAACATCTTCTTTCGTCTGGCCGCTGATCGAAACAGTTACTAAGCACTTTACAAAACGACAAAGCTGGTTGAGGTCTAAACGAGCATGATAAGCCGTGATAACGTTTGCTTCCTCGAGCTTGCGCACTCGCGTTAAGCATGAACTCTGCGATAGATGAACCTTAGCCGCGAGCTCTCTATTGGTAATCTTGGCATCGCCTTGCAAAGCGCTCAGGATGCGCAAATCGGTTGAATCAATCTCGTACACGGCCCACAGTCTCCCTAAAAGCATCTGCTCACAAGCAGCCAAAACGGCATTACACCGAATTTATTGCGGAGCGTTGTTAGTTTTGATGCAATATACCGAGTCTTAGAACCAACATCAGCAAACTAAGCGGCATTAAGCCGAATTTAATTCGGTGACAAGCCATCGCCGCTAAATTAAATCCATTAAAATTGCGATTTTTAGTGGCTCATTCGGTGTTTTCGAGATTATATTGTGGGGCATAAATGAGCGTTAAGACCCCATTAACGACAAGAACACGAGAACACTTGCCATGAATCACTCAACTAATCCGACTCCTGCAAAAACCACTTCTTACCCAGAATCCCGAGAAGCCCTATTTCCGACCTATGCACCCCCGCAAGAAGCATTTACTAAGGGTGAAGGCTGTTATTTGTTCAACGAGGGTGAGTCGGAAGGCTATTTAGACTTCTTTGCGGGCATTGCTGTTAACGCTCTAGGGCACAGCCACCCGGATCTAGTTAAGGTTCTGCAGGATCAAGCCGGCAATCTCTGGCATGTTTCTAATGCACTACGCGTGCCGCAAGGCGAAATGCTGGCAAAGCGTTTAGCTGACATTGCTGGGCTACATCGAGTGTTTTTTACCAATTCAGGCACAGAGTCTGTGGAATGCGGTTTAAAAATGATGCGCCGCTTTCATTTTGATCACGGACGCCCCGAGCGCGACCGCATTATCGGCGTCAATCACGCTTTTCATGGCCGCACTCACGGCGGTATTTGTGCCGCTGGCAACCCAGAACACGTTAAAGGTTTTGTAGGTAAAGACGAACGTTTCGATCATGTTGCATTTAATGATATTGAAGCGCTGGAGTCAGCCATCACTGAACACACCGCGGGCATCATCATGGAAACAGTCCAAGGTGAGGGCGGCATCTTCCCAGCCAAACCAGAATACCTACAGCGGGTTCGAGAACTGTGCGACCAGCACGGCATCCTTCTCATGTTAGACGAAGTGCAATGCGGTGTAGGCCGAACCGGCAAGTTCTTTGCGTATGAAAACTATGGCGTGCAGCCTGACATTGTAGCCAGCGCGAAAGGCCTCGGTGGCGGTTTCCCAGTTGGCGCATGCATTGCCAGTAAAGCTGTTGCTGACTCTATGGTGGTGGGCACACATGGCAGCACCTATGGCGGTAACCCATTAGCAATGGCGGTAGCCGCGAAAGTAGTCGACATTGTTGACGATGCAGACTTCTTGAAGCAAGTTAAGCGCAGCGCCGAGCAATTACACAGTGGCTTACAAGACTTGGTGAACGAGTTCCCAGAATTGCTAAAAGAAGTGCGCGGCATGGGCTTGATGTTGGGTGTCGAATGCATCCCAGCGGGTGCCAATGGCGAGATTGTTAAACTCGCTAGAGCTCACAAGTTGTTAATCACAAAAGCCGGCAACAACACGCTCCGCCTACTGCCGCCACTGATTATTGGCGATAAAGAAATCACTGAAGCGCTAAGCAAAATCAAAGCCAGCCTAGTAGATTATCAAGCGCCCCTAGCCGCCAGTTAAAACAAAAACTCGGATTATCGAAATTCGCTGTTAGGCAGTCCGCGGACAACGCGGAAAACAACTCGCGGTTAAACACTACCCCACGGTCACTTGGGCCTATTGGGGTAGAGTTTAGAACTGGCCATTGGCTAACTGAATATGTTTAGTAAGCCAGAGCAGGTTGCGAGCACCTTCCTACCTAACATTTCCGAGCAAAAAAATAGTAACGCCTTAGGCAACCTTATATGAACAAGACAGAAGACACTTCTAATTTGACTGCGCAAAATCAATTGGATCCATCCGTGTCAACTTGGCTGAATCAACAGCAAGCTGAAATGGAATCGGTGCTGCGCGAATGGAGCGAGATCAACTCAGGTTCATTTAACGCAGAAGGGGTCAACACCTACGGTCAAACTGTGCACGACTATATCAACGCACATTTAGATGTACGGTCGGAACAAATCGAGCTCCCTCCTGTAGAAGTGGTCAACGCCCAAGGTGAGATAGAACAGAGAACCGTCGGCGACTTGCTGCGTTTTCGCAAAGCCAATGTGTCCAGCGAAGCCCGCATTAAGTTACTGCTAACCGGTCACCTCGACACGGTGTTCCCAGTCGACAGCTCGTTTCAAACGTGCACTGACCTAGAACCCGGAGTGTTGGGTGGTCCTGGCGTGGCGGATATGAGAGGCGGGATTTTGTTGATGATTAATGCCCTACGTGCAATAGAACAAAGCTCGGTTGCTGAGCTTATAGACTGGCAAATTCTACTTAACCCAGATGAGGAAATAGGTTCTTTGAGTTCCGCTCCGCATTTAGAAAGCGCCGCCAAAGAAGCCGACATAGGTTTAGTTTACGAGCCCAGCATGCCAAGTGGCGATCTCGCAGGGGCGCGCAAAGGCAGCGGTAACTTTAGCCTTATCGTCAATGGCAAGGCCGCTCACGCCGGCCGCGAATTTCATTTGGGGCGTAACGCAATTTTGGCTTTAGCAGAAGCAATGGTCGAGTTAGACAAAATCAACCACGGCGATTCGGAAGTCACCTTGAATTTGGGCAAAATTCAAGGCGGTGGCCCAGTCAACATTGTACCCAACAAAGCCGTCTGCCACTTTAATGTTCGCGTTAACAGCCAGGCCGAAGCCGATCTGGCACAACAGCATATCGACAAAGTGGTAGCGAGCTTTGACGACAAAGAAGGTTTCAGTGCGCAGTTGGTGGGTAAATTTACCCGCCCCGCTAAGCCTGCAACTGAGCAACAAAAGAAATTGTTTGAGCTCGTCACTGACTGCGGCAACCAACTGGGCCTAAACATTGCCTTCAAAGCGACCGGGGGCTGTTGCGACGGCAATAATCTGGCCGCCGCGGGCTTACCAAATGTAGATAGTCTGGGCGTTCAAGGCGGTAACATCCACTCGCATGAAGAGTATGTGCTGCTCGAAAGCCTTGCAACGCGCGCCAAACTTAGCGCAATGATTATGCAAAGGCTCGCGACTGAGACTAAGGATTGGGTACTATGACCTTACACGCACAAAACACCGACGAAAGCCTAAAAAACGATGCCATAGAGTCATCGCCAAGCTCGGAAAACCTAGTTATCCGCTCAGCGTCGCTGGACGACTTAGACGCATGCATGGAACTCTCGCGCCACGTTGGCACGGGTATGACTTCTATGCCTACTGACGAAAACAAATGGCGTGACCGATTGGAGCGCACCAATAAAGACTTTAATGCCGAGGCTCCAAAAGGCGATAACGACGAGTATTTTATGGTCTTAGAAGACCAAAACACTGGCGCAATTGTAGGCAGTGGGGCGATTTATGCTGGAATCGGCGTGAGCGTACCGTTTTACTCGTACAAGCTCACCACCATTGTCTCGTCGAGCGAGAAGCTTGATCTAACTATGAAGACTCGCGTGCTGCATTTGGTGAATGATTACGCTGGTGCCACTGAAGTGGGTTCGCTATTTGTTCTGCCAGAATACCGCCGTGACGGCATTGGTAAGTTTTTGTCGCGCTCGCGAATGTTATTACTTGCCGACTTTCCTGAACGCTTTAGTGATACGGTATTCGCCGAATTACGCGGCTGGACCGACGAACAAGGTGAATCGCCTTTCTGGGAGCATTTGGGCCGCAAATTTTTTGACCTATCCTTCAAACGCGCCGACTACATAAGTGCCGTGGATGGTTGGCAATTCATTTCAGACTTAATGCCTAAACACCCGGTCTATCTCGACTTACTGCCCGAAGCGGCAAAAGACGTAGTCGGCAAACCCAATGACCAAGGCGTGGGCGCGGTGAAGATACTCGAACGCGAAGGCTTTAAGTTTAACGGATACATTGACATCTTCGATGCGGGGCCGTGCCTAGAAGCCCAACTAAAAGACATCGCAACGGTCGCAAACAGCCGTCTTCAACCGTGCAAAACTGCATCGTCTGAAGATCTAGAAAACGCGCCATCGATGATCATTAGCAACAATAGTTTACATAACTATCGCATGACCAGAGCTCGCGCAATAAGTGGCGAGAGCCATGTTGAACTGGATGCGAGCACACTCGAACGCCTGCAAATCAAACAAGGCGATACTGTTCGAGTTGTCGAAGAATAAACCCCATGCCACATCGCCTTACTCACCAAGAAGCGCGGCCTAATTATCAGAGAATCACTATGAAGACACACTTTTACAATAAGCAATGGCATCAAGGCACAGGCGCTGAGTTAAGCGCAACCTCGTCGACCAACAATCAAGAAATTTGGCGTGGCAACGCGGCGGAACAAGAGCAGGTCGATGCGGCGATAGCCTCGGCTCGCGAAGGCTTTTTAACTTGGTCGAGGCTGTCGTACGAGGAACGCGAAACTTACGTAAAGCGATATCAAGCTATTCTCAAAGAGCGCCAAGATGAGATCGCTCAAACTATTGCCTTGGACGTAGGCAAGCCGCTCTGGGAAGCCAAAACTGAAGCAGGCGCGATGGTCGCGAAAATCGACCTCTCGATCAACTCTTACCATCAACGTACTGGCAGCACGGTGGTTGAAGGTGCGGCATTCACCACTGCACTCACGCATCGCCCGCACGGCGTAATGGTGGTCCTTGGTCCTTACAATTTCCCCGGCCATTTACCGAATGGCCATATTGTTCCGGCCTTATTGGCGGGCAATACCATCGTGCATAAACCCAGTGAGTACACACCGCTCGTGGGGCAATTGCTGATCGAGTGTTTGGCTGCTGCAGAATTTCCAGCTGGCGTCATCAACTTGACGCAAGGTGATGGTCGAACCGGCATGCTGCTTACCAAACATGACGATGTGGATGGCGTATTGTTTACAGGTTCAACTCGCACTGGCATTGCCCTTCACAAGCAATTTGCGGGTCAACCAGGAAAAATGCTGGCATTAGAAATGGGCGGCAATAACCCGCTTATAGTGTATCAAAACGCTGATGTCAGAGCGGCCGTCTACAACACGATTCAATCTGCTTACATTACCAGCGGCCAACGTTGCACCTGCTCACGTCGCTTAATCGTGATCGACGACGCGCAAGGACATGAGTACGTCGACGCGCTAAGCAAAGGCCTTAGTGGCATCAGCGCAGCCCTGCCTAAAGATAATCCAGAAGCTTTTATGGGCCCCGTTGTGCATAACCGTATTGCGGATCAACTCATGGTTGCGCAAGACAACTTAATTAAGGATGGGGCACGCGCCCTAGTGATTATGCAACGCCCGCATGACGATTACGCCTTGTTAACGCCTGGTTTATTAGACGTAAGTGATGTGGCGGAAATTGAAGACGAAGAACTGTTTGGCCCGATGTTGCAGCTCTATTGGGCACGCGATTTGGACCACGCCATTAAAATGGCGAACGACACTCGCTTCGGCCTCAGCGCTGGTATGTTTACTGACAATGACGCGGTATGGGATGAGTTTTATACCCGCATCCGCGCTGGCATCGTTAATCGCAATCGACCACTCACAGGCGCCAGCGGTGGCGCGCCATTTGGCGGCATTGGCGCCAGCGGCAATCATCGTGCCAGTGCATTCTATGCGGCAGACTATTGTGCCTATCCCATGGCGAGCATGCTGAATGAAAACGCTCAAACTCCCGAAGACTTAGGCCCAGGTTTATTACTATGACTCGGCCAAACAGCATGAACGGAGTTGAGGCAAATTTCGATGGCCTAGTTGGTCCAAGTCATCACTATGCTGGCTTGTCAGACGGAAATATTGCATCAAAAGCTAATGCGCAATCGATTGCCAACCCCAAGGCTGCGGCATTACAAGGCTTAAAGAAAATGAAAGCCTTGAGTGATCGAGGCTTTACCCAGGGCGTACTGCCACCACACCTGCGCCCCAACACATCGATACTCAGATCAATTGGTTTTACGGGTTCAGATCACTCCGTTATTAGCCAAGCATGGGAGAAAACACCGGAGATCGCAGCACGCTGCTTTTCAGCTTCGGCGATGTGGACCGCCAATGCCGCCACCGTGTCACCATCACCAGATACTGCCGATGGACGCACCCACTTCACTGCGGCAAACCTCACTCGCATGTTTCATCGCTCATTTGAGTCGACGTTTACCAGCAGAGTGTTGCAAAGCATTTTTGCCAATCAAGAGTACTTCGCCCACCACCCGGCACTTCCTGCGGGACACTATTTCGGTGACGAGGGCGCAGCTAATCACACGCGTTTAGGGCCGAACCACTCTGAAAAAGGTGTCGAGTTTTTCGTGTACGGCGAACAAGCGTTCAACGAAAACGCGATTCGACCGACCCGTTACCCTGCGCGCCAAAGCTTAGAAGCCTCGCAAGCAATTGCCCGCTTACACGGGCTGGATTTTGAGAAAACGGTCTTCGCGCAACAAAATCCAGACGTGATTGACCAGGGGGTGTTCCACAATGATGTGATCGCGGTGGGCAGTACGAATTGCTTATTTCACCATGAGCAAGCGTTCTATGAATCAGCCAAGGTAGTGGCCGAGCTGCGCAGCAAGATGAACAGCGACGATTTTTCCGTGATCGAAGTCCCCACCTCTGCGGTATCGGTACAAGACGCCGTCAACACCTACTTATTTAATACGCAATTACTTGACGTAAGCAAAGGTGGCAAGCCCAACTTCTTACTGGTTGCGCCCACAGAATGCGAGGAGAACGCAGCGGTAAGAGGCTATTTAGAGGAGCTGCAACAGTCCAGCGCTCCGATTAATGAAGTTGTCTATTTCGATTTACGCGAGAGCATGAAAAATGGCGGCGGCCCTGCCTGTTTACGCTTGCGCGTTCAGCTGCAACAGCCGGAATTAAACAGTATTACTGCGCGCGTTCTGCTCGATGACTCGCTCTACGAAGACTTATGCGCTTGGGTTAACAGTCACTATCGCGATCGACTAGCCTTTGAAGACTTACGCGACCCACAGCTCATTGACGAACTCAAAGCGGCTGCCAGTGCGCTTGAAAACGTACTCGCAATGCCAGGCCTATACGAGCTTAGTTAGTCCGTTTTAGCTTACTTTCTGTCTGTCGCATTACTGTCATACGGCAGTCTTGCGACTGGCGCAAACGCGTCGTACCCTAATTCTTC
>CAZOIG010000448.1:0-8374 GCA_964579235.1 uncultured Gammaproteobacteria bacterium | reverse complement strand
GTACCCGCGACATAACAAATCGCGAGGCCACCCGCTGCCAAGCGGCTTGGATTCTGTTGTTTGGCGATGATGCCGCTCAAAATAGGGATCATTGGTAACACACAGGGCGTGAAACTTAATAGCAAGCCGCCGATAAAGGCTGACAGCACGTAACCCCAGAAAGACTTCTCGTTTTCTCCACCACTAGGAACTGCAACGTTATTGTTGGGCAGTTCTGCCCTAGCAGATGAGTTGCTCGCGTTAACTGCTGTAAGTTGATCTGCCGTCCAGCTTACTTGCGCATCGCGCTTCATGGGCGGGTAACACAGTCCCACCGGTTTGTTACAACCTTGACCATTGAGCTTTAAGGTGTAGGTCTGCCCAGCTTGCGGTTCAAAGGTGTCGGGAAAGCTAGCAATAATCGGTGCGTTGAAAAAGAACACCTCTACCTCGCCAAACTCAGGATCGTTCTCAATCAGGCCTCGCTCTGGAAAATTCAGTTCGAGTTGTACAGGCGTATCACCATCAAGCACGATCACTTCAAACTGATCGCGATACATATAATAGTCGTCGGCAATAGACCAGCGTACGCTTAAACCATTCGCCACAGTCGAGTAATCAACCAGGAAGGCTTCAGATTCATGCAATAGCTCTGGTTGCTTGGAACCAAAAAACTGTGCTTGCGCTGACGCACAAATCATCAGCAGTATTCCGATCAGCGAGATTTTTTTTGCGAGTGTCATTTTGGCGACTAACAATAGTGTTATGGTGAGCCCGCTTTTTATCCTGATTAACTAAGCTATGACCCACATTTTAGCGCGCAATTATACGCTACCTAGGTAGCAGAGTTGTCACGCGCCATTGGCTTTTTAGTGACTAACTGGTAATCCATTGACTATGACTATATCGAGTAATTCTCCGAAACAACGCATTGTTCCGATCGACGGGGTTATTAATTTTAGGGACCTTGGTGGCTATGAGAACACTCTTGGTGAGCGCGTTAAGTGGGGCCAAGTTTATCGATCAGCGCAATTAGATCGACCCTCAAATAAGGGTGTTGAGCAGCTACGCCGGCTGAAAATCAAAACTGTCGTTGATCTTCGTTTTAGTGACGAGTCAGCCAAATACCCAACCTTATTGGACGGAGTGCCAGAAGCACAAATGTTGTCTTGGCACGCAGAACAAACTGATGATCAGTTTGCGGTTGCTAATGAGTCTGATAAGTTAATCAGAGGTTGGAAAGATTCCTTAGAAAGCGGTGACCCAAATCAAGTTCGCGAGGCAATGCGTCTAAACTATCCGCAGAAGCTGTACTCTCATGCAGCCATTTATCGACGAATGCTCAAAGAACTTATTGAAAACACAACGCCATTGGTTTTTCATTGCGCCGCAGGAAAAGACCGAACTGGCGTGGCAGCAGCTCTTATTCTCGGTTTGCTGGACGTTGATAATAAGACGATTAAAGAAGACTACTTAATTACTCAGGGCCAAATGGGCTCTCTATTGAATGCGTGGTTGGCGGGTGGCGCAACTGACTCTGATGAGTACGAGGATTTTCAGAAACGCTTGATGGAGCATCCACGAGAATTAACTCAGCCAGTATTCGACGCCGATCCAAGTTACATCGATACCTTGCTGGATTATGTGGAGTCCACCTATGGTAGTTTCAAAGTTTACGCACAGTCCCGATTAAAGCTGGATGACGCTGATCTAAGCAAACTCAGACAAAACCTTCTCGAGACATAAGCGAGTCTCAGCTCTCGCAACGTTGGCGTAAAACGTCGATGAGTTTTTGCATGTCTGCATCGCTGCCGATGCTGATACGCAAATAGTTGCTGATGCGAGGGTGGTCGAAATACCGAACCAGAACCTTGTTTTGACGCAATAATTCAAACAATTGTTCAGCCGGCTGGCTGTGATGTTTTGCTAATACAAAGTTAGCGCTAGAGGGCAAAACCGTAAAACCAATCTGCTCGAGCTGTGCGACCGTAGACGTTCTTGTTTGTTTTATTCGTTCAACCGTGGTTTCAAAATAGTCTTGATCGCCAAGTGATGCGCTCGCTCCTGCTAGTGCCAAACTGTCTAAGGCATAGGGGTGGAAGCTATTCTTTACGCGCTCAAGTGCTTCGATTAAGTCGGCGTGCCCGAATGCCATGCCAACTCGCAAGCCCGCTAAACCGCGTGATTTTGAAAACGTTTGCGTAACCAGAATGTTCTTGTTCTCGGCTATTAGGCTGATCGCGCTTTCATCTGAAAAATCCACATACGCTTCGTCAATCACAACCACTTTGTTCGCATGCTGCTTGGCCAGCTCAGCAATTTTTTCTAAACCGAGAGCGATGCCCGTCGGTGCATTTGGGTTGGCAAATATAATGCCACCGCTGTCTTGCGAGTAGTCATTGATGTCGATTTCAAAATCTTGAGTCAACGGTATTTGTTCGAACTCAATTTCAAACAATCGGCAATAAACTGGATAAAAGCTATAGGTTAGATCCGGGAACAGCAAAGGCTTCGCTTGTTTCAATAAACCCTTGAAAATGTGGCCCAGCACTTCGTCTGAGCTGTTTCCGACAAATACTTGATTAACTTCAAGATTATGCTGTTGCGCTAATGCTTGTTTTAGCCCTAAAGAATTTGGATCAGGATACTTGCGCAGTGAGTCCGAATTGGCTCGTGCAATGGCGGCCAAGGCAAGTGGGGAAGGACCATAGGGGTTTTCGTTGGTGTTTAACTTAATCAGGCCCTCAACTTGAGGCTGCTCCCCGGGGGTGTAGGGAACCAACTCGTGCACTAATTTTGACCAGTACTTGCTCATTATTCAGTCGGTTTTTTTTGAGGTTGGCGGTTAGGCAGATCGTGAACTATTTTGCATGCAGTCAGTTATCGCGTCACTGATAATCACGAAACACTGCGCGTTTAGAATCTAAGCTTTGGTCTAAAGTTGGTAATATTGAACGATGTTCAGCTATGGTTAATAGTACCATTGATAGCTTATAGCTAAGCATACAAACACGGCTTCGCGAGCATACAAACACAGCTTCGCGTATCTGGTGCGCACGACTTATAACGCTAATTTGCGCTGAGTCGCGATAAGATGAAGGATATGCCCAAAAATGACTTTAGTAACAATAGGAAAACGCTTATGAACACAAAAAACCGCAGATCATCAGCAGCCCGTGTACAGTCTGTACCGGCAACAACAGATCAAAGCTTGTTCAAGGCCCTGGTCTTGCTCGCACTCGTTGCGTTGGCATTTATTAGCTTTTCACCAAAGTCACAGGCGCAATCTAATGGTTATTTTAATCAACAAAATAGCGTGGTGTTGTATTCAGAATGTGGATTTCGAGGAACCGCTCGCGCTGTTGCAGTGGGCGATCACAGCAAAATCGTAAACCTGCGTTTCCCTAATGATGAGGTATCGTCGATTCGTATTCCGCAAGGCTTTGAAGTCACGATTTATGAAGACGATAAATTTCGCGGTGCGTATGCTCGCTTGAATCAGGACATTTCCTGTTTTGATCGATCTTGGGACGATACCGTGAGTTCATTAAAAGTCACTGCCAACTATGTTAACCAAAACGGTAATCAATACCCGAACCAACCGGGCATTGGTCAAGGCGGCCAATTGGGCGGTCCGTCTAACCCTGCTCAGCTCGCCGCTGTGTCGTTCTCTAACAGCCAACTACGCAGACTTAACGCGAGCACCTGGAATCTGGGTGATCGTGGGCAGTTCAATGGTGGTACGAACTTTAACGTGATCAATCAAGATTCCACGTCGGTGTTTTTACAGAGCACAATCAGTGCTGAGCGATTACGTGTAGATTTAGCTGCAAATCGCGTTACCTATTACGCTGCGAATGGTCTATCGCAAGACTACCCGATTTTAGGTAAGCAAGCGGGTCCAGCAATGAGCGGTGGTGGCAGCAGGCCAGGTTTTGAACCAAATACGAACATCGACGGACCTTGTTTCGTATTTACAGCATCGTCTAGGGGCAGTAACGCCTCGGTTCGTTTTTCAGGTACCGACGTATTTAAACGCTTCACTGCCGGCCAGCCGGTCACAGGAAGAGTGTGTCGCGCTGGCACAACGACGATGGAAATCATGAAAACGTCGCCAAATACAGAGGTTACAATTGAAATTCAGGGCAAGAAATTTATGTTCCTTAAAAATGAAAAGGAAGATCAGTTGAGAAACAACTGGTATCGCAAGTTTGTTGATCTGGTTGTAAGTCGCTAATTTGAATCGGCCGCTTAATTACAAGTTTGATAAAGCCGCGCGGTGGCCTCATCGCGCGGCTTTTTTTAATCTCAATCGATAATCACTCAATCTATAAAGGTTGAACTCAACAACTCTATACACTGATGAAGCTCATTTACTCGAACCAAAACCTAGCGCAAGTTGGCTTAATGCAAAGTTATTTGGCTGAGCACAATATTCGGTCTGAGCTGCGAAATCAGCATGCGTCTAGTGTCATGGGTGAAGTGTCATTTTTTTCTGTTTGGCCAGAATGTTGGGTTGCTGATCACGACTTTGCTGCGGCAAAACAATTGCTGGACGAATTAGATGCTGCGCCAACTCCGACCTCTGAATGGCAATGCAGTATCTGCGGTGAAGTTTCGCCTGCAAATTTTTCAGTATGCTGGAGTTGTGAGAGCCCAGTTGATCCGTCTCAACTCGGTGCTCAGTTTAAAGCTTAGTCACAAATTAGACTGGCTTCGAATCAGTGTGCTGATTAACCGTCTTAAACCACGGTGTAGCAAAATCTTGAGAAAAATCGCTTTAACCCCATAATACAGACATGTTCCCGATTCTCCTTTTGCTGTTTATCAGCTTACCGATCGCCGAAATCGCTCTATTGCTTAAAGTAGGCAGCGGTCTCGGCTTCTTAAATGCCCTCGGTTTTGTGATATTCACAGCGGTACTCGGGGCTTATCTTGTCAGGCAACAAGGCTTATCCACTCTAAGCCGCGTTCAAGCGGAGACCAATGCGGGCAGGATGCCCGCCACCGAAATGGCCGAAGGGGTAGCCTTATTAATTGCCGGAGCGGTTTTACTTACTCCGGGCTTTATTACCGATGCGTTTGGATTCGCGTTGCTGATTCCGGGGGTTCGAAGAGCACTCATTAAAAGAGTTGCGCTGCATAGCGTTGTTAGCGCAGGCTCGACCGCTCAGGGTTCACAAAACGGCTTTGTTTTTACCAGTCGCTACTCAAGACCGCCTCGCTCATCTAAGCCCGAATCAAACAAACCGTCGAAGCCCGGTGTCATCATCGAAGGTCGTTACCGCGACGGCGACTAAAAAAATCTCGAATCAACGGTTGACTTTGCAAACTTCGTTCCTATTATTAGCACTCCCTACGGGTGAGTGCTAATAATCAGCGTCCAGATGGATTGTTTTCAAGCCATCTCATTCCGTAAAAACATTCTAATACATTAACTTAGTTACTTTTTTGGAGGACTAACGAATGGCTATTCGTCCACTTCACGACCGTGTCTTGGTGCGTCGCAATGAGGAAGAAGCAACTTCCGCTGGCGGCATTATCTTGACTGATTCAGCAAAAGAAAAACCAGCCCAAGGCGAAGTAATCGCTTGCGGTAACGGCAAAATTTTAGACAGCGGTGAAGTTCGCGCTCTCGACGTAAAAGTTGGCGACAAAGTATTGTTCGGCAAATACTCAGGTACTGAGGTAAAAGTCGACGGTGAAGAGCTTCTTGTTATGCGCGAAGACGACATCATGGGTGTTGTTGAGTAATTCAATCATTAATCAAATATCGAATTTAGAGGAAATACAATGTCAGCTAAAGACGTAAAATTCGGAGATGACGCACGCACCAAAATTTTGGCCGGCGTTAATATCCTTGCAGACGCAGTAAAAGTAACCCTTGGCCCTAAAGGCCGTAATGTGGTTTTAGACAAATCGTTTGGCGCTCCTACCGTTACTAAAGACGGTGTATCTGTAGCCAAAGAAATCGAGTTAGAAGACAACTTTGAAAACATGGGCGCTCAGCTCGTTAAAGAAGTGGCTTCAAAAACTAACGACGTAGCGGGTGACGGCACGACAACTGCAACTGTGCTTGCTCAGTCTATGGTTCGTGAAGGTCTAAAAGCGGTTGCTGCGGGTATGAACCCGATGGATCTAAAACGTGGTATCGATAAAGCAGTTGCTGCAGCGGTTGTTGCGCTACAAGACTTGTCGAAGCCTTGCGAGGACGCTAAAGAGATTGCTCAAGTTGGTACAGTATCGGCTAACTCTGACGAATCTGTTGGCAACATCATCGCTGAAGCGATGGAAAAAGTTGGCAAAGAAGGCGTTATCACGGTTGAAGAAGGCCAAAGCTTAGAGAATGAGCTAGACGTAGTTGAAGGCATGCAGTTTGATCGCGGCTACTTGTCACCGTACTTCGCTAACAAGCAAGACACTATGGTGGCTGACCTTGAAAGCCCACTAATCTTGTTGCACGACAAGAAGATTTCTAACATCCGTGATTTACTACCAACGCTTGAAGCCGTTGCCAAAGCAGGTCGTCCATTGATGATCATTGCTGAAGACGTAGAAGGCGAAGCGTTAGCAACTCTAGTTGTGAATAACATCCGCGGTATCGTGAAAGTATGTGCTGTTAAAGCGCCTGGTTTCGGTGACCGTCGTAAAGCTATGTTAGAAGATATCGCTGTGCTAACTGGCGCGCGTGTTATTTCTGAAGAAATTGGCATGAGCCTTGAGGGCGCTACACTTGAAGACCTTGGCTCAGCGAAGCGCATTCAAGTGTCTAAAGAGAACACTACGATTATTGATGGCGAAGGCAAAGCGACTGAAATTTCAGACCGTGTTAACCAAATTCGCGCACAAATCGAAGAGTCTTCTTCAGACTACGACAAAGAGAAAATGCAAGAACGTGTTGCTAAATTGGCAGGCGGCGTTGCGTTGATCAAAGTGGGTGCAGCAACTGAAGTTGAGATGAAAGAGAAGAAAGCACGTGTTGAAGACGCGTTGCATGCGACTCGTGCGGCTGTCGAAGAAGGCGTAGTACCTGGTGGTGGTGTTGCTTTGGTTCGCACACTGGCTGCAATCGAAAAAGTAACTGGCGACAACGCTGATCAAGACGCGGGTATTAAAACTATTCTGCGTGCGGTTGAGTCTCCATTACGTCAAATCGTTTCTAACGGTGGCGACGACGCGTCAGTTGTTCTTAACGAAGTTCGTAACAACAAAGGTAACTACGGTTACAACGCGGGCACTGGTGAGTACGGTGACATGATCACAATGGGTATTCTTGACCCAACTAAAGTGACTCGCACAGCACTACAACACGCGGCTTCTATTGCGAGCATGATTATCACTACTGAAGCGATGATCACGGATGCTCCGCAAGACGCTGCTGCACCAGCTATGCCTGATATGGGCGGCATGGGTGGTATGGGCGGAATGATGTAAGTCGCCTTAGCTTACGCTAAAACGAGAAGCCTCCCTGCTCACAGGGGGGCTTTTTTTTGCCCGCTTAAACCCGTGATCAACAACCAGCCGCAAACGATTCGCATTAGCACTACTTATAAAAGATTCACATCCGCCAAATTGCCTTGCACAGCGAGCTGATATTGTCCGTTGCGTAAATTAACGCTACACAACCGACTAACTTATCAGAGGTTTGATATGACTACTTATCGTTCAACGCGCCGTTCTTTTATTAAGATTGGGGCCGCGATTGCCACATTACCTGCTTTATTCGTATTGTCTCCAAAGGGCTATGCGGAGGAAATGGCAAAACTCAGTGAAGACGACCCAATGGCGAAAGCCTTAGGCTATAAAGAAGATACGACTCAAGTCGATGCCGCGGCCTACCCGACTCACAGCAACGAACAAGTGTGTACAGGTTGCGCTTTGTATCAAGGTGATGATCCGGAATGGGGTGGCTGTGGCGCCTTCCCTGGCAAACTGGTTGCTGGCCCGGGTTGGTGCGTTGCTTACGCGCCAAAGGCCTAAGCTAATCGGCTCGGTCTAAACGATCGGGCTCTACAGCTCCGTCAGGAGCAACGAATCTAAAAGGACCCTCATGTTTTCTTTATTTAAAAAAGACCCATTAAAGAATTTAAACAAGCAATACAGCACTTTGTTGGAACAGGCTCTAGCGGCACAACGTAAGGGTGATATCCGCTTGTATTCAGAGCTTACTGCGCAGGCGGAGAAAGTGGCGAGTGAGATGGATGCTTTAGCTGAGAAATAAGTCTTAATGTAAAGCGATAGGTGCTTACCTAGACAGAGCACGAGAAAAAAGCCCCAGAGTCGATGTCATTGACCCTGGGGCTTTTTTGCGAGCATTTGTTTAAGCTGTAGTATGAAACTTAAGTATGAGACTTAGACGGGATGCTCCGCTCTCATACTAGCGCCGCGCTAGGTG
>CAZOIG010000447.1:0-2013 GCA_964579235.1 uncultured Gammaproteobacteria bacterium | reverse complement strand
TTGTGTTATTCATGAGCAATGGCAAAGCTCAACATCGAATTTCACTGGGTCGAGTTTTAACTTTTATGACACGAGCAAGCAAAAATGGCGTCAGCTTTGGCTGGATAGCCAAGGTGGCGTTCTAGAGCTTGAGGGCAACCGCACTGCTAATAAGATGATCTTAGCAACCGCTAGCCAAGCAGACGCGAATGGGAATGCCAGTTACCATCAAATCACTTGGACGTACAACGACGATGGATCCGTGAGACAGGTTTGGGAAACGTTTGTTGAGGGGCAAGAGCCTGCGACAGTATTTGACGGCTTGTATCAAAAATCCGATCAATAAAATCCGGTAACGCTCCAGTCATGTTTTAAATGGAGAGTTGAATCCAAAAGACCCTAGGTCGCATCTAAACCATGTACCTTTGGTGTATGGAGCTTTATAGCGCCTGCACTCACTCACCTTTAGCTTGTCTACCGGAAACTAAATATGTATTTACGCCCCACATCAATTTTCGCCTTGGCGATCAGTATTTATTGTTTATCGCTCACTTCGTCGGTCATCGCGGAACAAAGAGGTAGTGCGCCAATAAGCGAAAGCAGGTGTCAGGTGGGTGTTTTTGAATCAGGCGACAAAGACTTTGTTGCACTCACAAAAAACGACAGGGGCTTTTCCTATTTCTTTAAAAACGGTTACGAAGGGAAAGTCGCGTCAGAAGGCTCACCTGTAGCATGCATGAATGACCATGTTGTCGTTGCTGATGCCCAATGGCAGGCGATGCAATTGACTGTAGTTGATTCGTTTTTTGAGTCAGGTGATACCCGTTTGTTTGGTCGACTTATGACGCCGCCTAACGCTAACGCTGAGACACCCTTACTGGTCTTTGCGCACGGTTCGGAACGTGTGGCTTGGGTTGGCGCTCACCCAGATCCGTATCAGGTCGTTGCGCGTGGAGTATCTGTTTTTGTCTACGATAAGCGTGGTACGGGGAAATCAACAGGTCAGTACTCACAAAATTTTCCAGAGCTTGCCGGTGACTTGGTGGCGGCGAGCAAACATGCACAGGGTTTATTGAAACAACAATATGGTCGCTTTGGTCTTATTGGGCTTAGTCAAGGCGGTTGGATTGTGCCGTTGGCGGCCAATCAAATGGAGACAGACTTCGTATCCATAGGCTATGGCTTAGTTGTTGATATTAGAGAAGAGGATGGCGCACAAGTGGCGGTTGAGTTGAGAAGTCAGGGCTTCTCAGAAGCCGAGATATTACTTGCGAAAAAGGTTACAGACCTAACTGCAAAATTGATCAGCAGCAGGTACACAGATGGCCTGAACGAGTTGGAGACGTTGAGACGTAAATACGGAGACCAGGCTTGGTTCGCAGCCATAAAGGGCGATTATTCAGGGATAGTTTTGGGGCATTCAGCTGAGCAACTGCGCACTACGGGTATTCCTCTGCTCGACGATCTAAATTTTGATTTCAGTGTGGACCCAGTTGAAACTATTCGAAAAGTAAAGGTTCCTCAGCTTTGGATGCTCGCCGGAGAAGACCGCGCGGCGCCGATTGCGGAGACTAATCGACGTCTCAAAGCGTTAAGCGACAAAGGTTCGGATATTACGATTTATACTTTTCCAGACACGGATCACGGCATGATCGAGTACGTTCAAAATGATGACGGCTCGCGTGATTTCACTAGAGTAACGGATGGTTACTACGACTTGATCGCAGACTGGGCTAAAGGCAGGCTTTCAGGCGACTATGGCGCGGCGTTTAAAACGGAGCTATAGACTGTGACCACGTCTCTCTTAGGGATTACGTGTATTGTTTGAAAGGCAAACAACGCAGAGAGAGAAATTGAAGGCTTACAGGATGTTGTGTAGCTTCTTCAGAGCCTCTTGTTCAGCCTTATACACTGCTTCATAGTATTCGATCACGATACTCGCGATCGGATCCCCTTTGGTTCGTTGTTTCTCTGCGCGCAGATCCAGTGCCGACTGTGCGTGCGATGCAATAGCAGCTTGTACTGATTTTTGTG
>CAZOIG010000446.1:0-7973 GCA_964579235.1 uncultured Gammaproteobacteria bacterium | reverse complement strand
TGGTTTCAATGAACAGTCAGAAACACGCTGAAGAATCACCAAGTGATGGAGGAGTTAGCGCGCATTTTGAGGAGTATAAAACTCAAAACAGCAGCAAAGTCAGTTACGGCTTGTACGTTTATCGCGCGAGTATACGTTAAGCGGAGCCGACGTTTGAGCGGTGCGAGGCGCGGTTTAACGCGTTGTTTGAGCAGAAGCGGTTATACTATTGCCTTACCGCGCTTTCAATCACAGATTCTAAAAACGAAATGACTACTTCAACACCCGCAAGAAAGATAGCAATCTACCCTGGCACTTTTGATCCCATTACCAACGGGCATCTAGACTTGGTGGTGCGCGCGTCAAAAATCTTTGATGAGGTGGTTATCGCAGTGTCTGATAACCCGCGTAAAAATCCGCTGTTTAGTATTGATGAGCGCTTAGATATGGTCAGCGAAATCGTTAAGGACATACCTAATCAACGCGTGATTCGATTTAATGATTTATTGGTGACCTTGGTCGAACGCGAAAACGCTCGTTTTATTATTCGAGGTTTGCGAGCGGTATCCGATTTTGATTACGAGTTTCAGCTGGCCTCCGCCAACCGCCGTCTGAACGAGAACGTTGAGACCATCTTCTTAACTCCGTCTGAATCAAACTACTTTATTTCTTCATCACTGGTACGCGAAATATCGTACTACGATGGCGACATATCGAGCTTTGTGTCACCTTATGTGACGCAAAAAATGATCGGCAAGTGGAATGCACGTCGCGCCGAAGAAAACGCTTAAACACCACCCGCTTTGCAATCATGGCACTCTATATTACCGATCAGTGTATTAATTGTGACGTGTGTGAACCGGAGTGTCCAAACGATGCCATTTACCAAGGCGAGGAAATCTACGAAATCGAAGCGAGTAAATGCACCGAGTGTGTAGGTCACTTCAAGCGAGAGCAATGCGTGGTGGTCTGCCCAATCGACTGTATTTTCGTTGATCCAAATCATGCAGAAACACCAACGCAGCTGCAAGCAAAGTTCACCCAGCTGACAGGTTTAGAGTTCGATCCTGCAAATGAGCAGATAGGCGCTGATGAGGCGTGAACCTTTGCTCATCCTCTCGCCATTAAGCGCATAAAAAAACACGCTAAGTAGCGTGTTTTTTTATTTCAATCTGCGGCGTTTGGCGTGCTATTGCTGCACCATGTTGGGCACCCATGTGATGCCTTTCGCAGTTTTGTGTTCTTTGACAAAGTCTTTGGCTTTCCAAGTTTTTACTTGCTCGTAAAATCCTGGGCGAACGACCTTTAGCGATACGGTGCGCGCATCTTTGAGCGTGACGCGTTTTGAGATATCAATGGGGGTAGGGCCTAGCCAAATCCAATCAGACTCCTCGTTTTCTTTGTAAGTTACCTTGATCAATGCGTAAGCACCCAATGGGTCAGACATGACGTTGAGTTTGAAGTCCTTCTTGCCGCTTCCGCATGCACTCAATAACAATGCCGAGATAAGGACAATTGCGATTTTGGTTTTCATAGTTGGGTCTCCTTTTTGGGTTCGGTAGGGGTGATAGGTAGTTTTAGGCGTTATTCACCACGTCGTTGAAGAGCTGTATCAACGACTTGTGGAGAAGCCATGGCGTCGGCCTGCGTTTTATGTCGCATGCTTAACCAAAAGGGTGCAACTTTGTCGTAATACCCATCGAGCTTGATCCGTAGTGAAACGTGTTGACGATCAGAGCTCCCCGATTGCCACCACACCGTGGTAGGCGTAACCCCAAGGATGGTTCCATCCTTTAAATTAATGACTTCAGCACCCGCAGGCACTGATGAGATGCGAGCCGCGCCGTAATAAGTAGCGCAGGCCGGTAAAGTTACAACCAAGGCGATAATTAGAGCGAACTTTTTGAGCGGTAGGCTCGTGATGGCCTGACTTACTGAGAATGAGATCATTGAATGGCTAAGGTTGGTAGTGATACAAATTTCGTTATTCTAAAGTCGCTTTGCTTGCCCGAGGCTATGTTGACTCGGGGACCTGACTAGAAGCTTTGCTTGTGTGACCAGTATAGTATTTCGGCGGTGTGTTCACCATCGCCTCGTGGGTCTTGTGGTACTTCATTAAGAATACCGTCGAGTCCCTTGGCAATAGTGCTGAACTTGGCGTGTTGTCCACTTAGTTCTTCGTGCATCTTGGCGAGTTCGACCAAGCGAGTTTCAACTGTGTCAGACGCTTTATGAATTTGTTTCACACTCTCTAGGCGGCGACGCAATTGCGTATGGTGCTCGCGAACATAGGTTTCCATTGGCACCATCAAATTGTTGTTCCAGTTGTTCGCATCTTTTAGAGCGCGTTGGAATATCTTGCGCGAGGCATTGCACACTGAATCGTAAAATCGATTAGTGATCGACATTTGCTCTCTGAAGAACAAGCTACGCGTGTCCATCAATTTGCGGTGTTTGCGTTCAAGGCGGGATACCTCTTGCTTATATTTTTCTAAGCGTAGGCGGCGAATCGAGAAGTTCGCAATGCCATGATCTTGTTCAAAATCTCGCGTAATGTTTTCGCACAGATATGCGATCTCATTGGCTTGCATAATGGCATCGTCTAAGTAGCTATTGAGCTGCTCAAAGTAGTGCGTCACCGCGCGTTGCAAAGACGCAGAAGTGGCGGACTTGGCCATCAGGTGTTTGGTTTTGGCGATCCGCGCTTCAAGGCGTTCTTCACTTAAGATGCGCGCGAGTTTGGTGGTTTCTTTCGAATAAACTGCGCGCAGTGCCTGGTAGCGCTTCATGTCGTTTTCCAGCGCTGATTTCTCGCTTTGAACTTTGACCATAATGTGCGCAATCACATCAGTGTTCTTGGTCGAAAGTTGCTTTAGTTCAGCAATATGCGCTTCCGCATCGCGCAATCGATTGCTCAAGATAGTGTCGGCGGACTCAACGATATCGCCAATAGAGCCTTTAACTTTGTCGACCACAATTTGGCGTTTTTCTGGAATCAATTTTTCTGCCAAAGCGGTTTCCAGCGCCGGCATACGACTGCGCTCTAGTAGAGCTTGGTCGTCATTAAGCTTGGCTAGCAAAGCTTTCTGGGCGGAGACCGGAAAGATATTTTGTTCTGGCAGCTGTAGCGTGACAGCAGTGCCAACAACCTGCTTGTTGATTTCGTCTTCGATCTCTTTCTCACTGCGGATGCCATCCCAAAGAGTATCGATTTTATTCAGAGCGACCAAACGGCGACGCGAAGTCAGCTCTTGTGCGTGTTTCTTATTGCTGGTCGCATTCTTACCTGCGCCGTTAAGGTGTTGCTCCCAAAGAGCAAGATCCGTTGACGTAACACCGGTGTCATGCGAAAGGATAAAGACTACGGTGTGTGCTGAGGCCAGCTGATTGATGGTGAGTTCTGGCTCAGCACCAATTGCATTCAAGCCCGGTGTGTCTAAAACCACCAAACCTTGCTCCAATAAAGGATGCGGAAGATTGATAATAGCGTGTCGCCATTTAGGTATCTCTACTTCGTCGAACTCATTGACGGGTAAGCCGATTTCGGACTCTTCGTTTTCTAAGAGATCAAAGCCCAGCTTGCGCGCGTAGTCTTTACTGACCAGCTTATTGTCGGTCATGCCCTGCAATGCTTTGACTACTGAATCTACATCGTCGGCGTCAAATTGACTTTCGGTCCAAAGCTTAGTTTCACCCTTGAGCTCAAAAATGGGGCGCTGGTCCTCACGCGACTCAATCGGTAATAGTCTGATCGACGTTGGTAGATTTGGGTCGTAGAGAATTTCCGTCGGACACATGGTCGTACGGCCTGCACCAGACGGAAGAATGCGTTTTTTGTAGTTCCCAAAAAACAGCGTGTTGATCATTTCGGTTTTGCCGCGAGAAAACTCCGCTACAAAGGCAACCGACAGCCGATCGTCTGACAAAGCCCCGAGTATATTTGAGAACTCATGGTGCGTGCGCATGTCCGTGACGTTGTTGTTCTTGAGGAACACACTCATCTCTTGCAGGCTCGCAGATAAGCGACCGCGCCAGTCGGAATACTGTTGGATTTCCTTATTTAGATGTTGATCAGTCACGTGTTTCTCTTTTCAAAATCGCTTTGGTTCTTAAACATTTGCGTATAACGAATACGATCTGTCGATTTATATCCGGCTTTTCTCTACTTTCAATTGATCCGATTCCAAAGCTCAATTTGGTGCGAACTTCGCGAATGGCTTCATCGAAAAACCATAGAAGTTTCACAAAATTTGACAAAGTTTCGCACCACTATATCGGAATCACCTAAACCGAGTCAAAGTAATTCATGTTGTTTTTTAGGTGTTTTGCCTAAGTCACTGATTTTTATGGTTTAAGTATTAATAGTTACACAAGCTTAAGCATGGTCGACAAGAGTCGTTATTTCTGGTCTTATTGCCTCTTTCCATTGTGGTTTGACCCTTGCTGCAGCGCAGCCAAGACATGATGCTCTGACACACAACGGCATTGACTAGAACAAACACAATTTTTCACCTCCAAAGCGACCCAGCAATGACCTATAGCCGTAACCAATAGCCGTGACCAAGAAAGCATCCAAAAAAAGTACAAGCACTAAGCGCAAGGTCAGTAAGAAAACTGCTTCGAAAAAGGCTTCTAAACGAATTTCAAAGGCTGTAGGACGTGCGTCAAAGGCTAAGGCTACGCGCGGTGGTCGAGCTCAAAGTCGGAGTTCAGCGAATAAAGTCAGTGAAGCAGCTTGGTGGGCATATGCAGGGTTTAAGCAGCTCGCTTGGCGCCTCGCTATTGTGTTGGCGCTTGGTTTGCTGGCTTACACGGTTTACTTAGACGTACAAATTGTTAAAAAGTTTGAGGATCAAAAGTGGGCTTTACCGGCGCATGTCTACACGCGGCCGATGGAACTTTATGTGGGCCTGCGCATTCCCCGAGCATTGTTGGTCGATGAGCTAAACGAATTGGGTTACATCCCGCGTGATGGTGCGGATCGTGTGGGTACGTTCGATTTGCGGGATAACAGCTTAGCGTTGTACCAGCGCGAGTTTCAGTTCTGGGATGGCCTGCGAGACGCACAAAGAGTTGAAGTTCAATTCAGCCAGCAAGGCGCGCAACTGAGGCTGACGCAAATGCAGACAGTCTCGGACGATGGCATTGTTCAGGATTTAGGCATTGTGCGTTTAGAACCGCGATTGTTCGGCAGCGTTTCACCAATGAGCCACGAGGATCGCGCGCTCGTCACCTTAGACCAACTTCCCCCGCAATTCACACAAACGCTGATCGCGGTAGAAGACCAACAGTTTTATTCGCATTTTGGGGTAAACCCAATCGGAATAGCGCGGGCAATGGTAGCAAATATCCGCGCGGGTCGAATTGTGCAGGGCGGTAGTACGCTCACGCAGCAATTGGTGAAAAACTACTATCTGACTTTAGATCAAACTTTTAGTCGTAAGATCACCGAGATGATCATGTCGGTGCTGTTGGAGTTGCATTACAGCAAGGACGAGATTCTCCAGACTTACATTAACGAGGTGTACTTAAGTCAGGCCGGTAATCGGGCAATTCACGGTTTTGGCTTGGCCAGCAAGCACTTTTTTGGGCAACCGATTAGCGAAATCGAAGTAGATCAAATGGCCTTGTTGATTGGTATCAACAATGGGCCGAGTTACTACAATCCTATACGCTGGCCAGAGCGCGCTATGCAGCGCCGAGACTTAGTTCTCAAAACCATGTTGAACGAGCAGGTTATTGACCAAGCTGAGTATGATCTAGCGATCAGCCAACCTTTGCGCTTGAATCCTTCAGCTCAGCGCGCAGCCAAATTGTCGTATCCAGCATTTATGGGGTTTGTGCGAGAGAATCTGCGCAGTGACTATGCGCGCGAGGATTTAGACAGCGTTGGTCTTAAGATTCATACAACGCTCAATCCAAGAATACAAAGCCAGTTGGAGCAGGCGGCGAGTACCGAGTTAAATGCAGTTGAGAAACGCCATGGTATTGCGCCGGGTACTCTACAAATGGCAGCGGTTGTTGTGCGTACTGATAATGGCGAGGTGGCGGCTATGATAGGTGACCGCAGCGCTAAGTTTTCTGGGTTTAACCGGGCCTTGCAGTCCAAACGGCCTGTCGGTTCTTTGCTTAAGCCTTTTGTTTACTTGTCGGCTTTGGAAAATCCGGAACAGTATTCGCTGGCAACTAAGATTCCTGATCGGGCGATAACCGTTAGGCAAGCTGGCAGTCCTGATTGGATGCCGCAGAACTACGACAATCAAGAACATGGCGATGTCATGCTGATTGACGCCCTCGCGCGGTCTTATAATCTGGCCACGGTTCAATTGGGCATGGCCGTTGGCGTGCCGCAAGTGTCCAACACGATTCGCCGCGTCGGTTATGCCGAATCCTTTAGTGAATTACCGTCGGTGCTTTTAGGTGCTGTGCCGATGAGCGTGTTAGATGTTTCGCAGTTGTATCTGACTCTGGCGTCAGACGGTTTTAAGACGCCGGTCAAAGGTGTTCGTGCAGTCTTGAGCCAAGCCGGCGAGCCGATTGCACGCTATCCGCTCAATATCGAACAGGTGATAGAGCCTGAATTTAATCTGCTGATTAATTACGCGTTACAAGAAACCGTGCGTACTGGTACGGCAAGAGTGGTTTCAAATAATTTTAGGTATGACTACGGCTTGGCAGGCAAAACCGGTACTACAGACGAATATCGAGACAGCTGGTTCGCGGGTTATAGCGGTAACTATTTAACGGTAGTGTGGATTGGTCGAGATGATAATCAATCTACTGGCTTAACAGGTGCAAGTGGCGCAGCTCGAGTGTGGTCTAAGGTAATGGCTGGCATGCCACTGCAGCGGTTAGAGGCCTTACAACACCCTGATATCGTGCCACAGAGGATTCGCTATTCTCTGGACCCAGAGCAACAGGACTGCAGCTTGACTCGCCAATTACCGATTCACGTTCGTTCTATTTCTGATGCGCATTTACCGTGTGCTCAAGACTTGCGGTATGATTCTGACTCAAAGTTAGAGTCGATCGACGAGGAGCGTCATTTTGAACCGCGTAAGAAAAAAGGTTTCTGGGAACGAATATTCGGTTAAGCAACGTGGTCAAGCTAGCCAACGTTCTGTAATGGTTGGTTTAAAGAGGCTTTCGGCCAAGTATTCCGTTTTGCTCGTTGTGGCATTTTTAGCAGGCTGTGCGAGCACTGGGAGTCGAGTGGAGCAGTCACCTGCGGAGGTAGAGGAGCGCGTTTTAGTTGACGGCAAGGCTCTACCTTTTCCAGAAGATACGAGAATCAAGACCGAGTCCCTAGATGGCACCCCCACATTGTCGAATGCGGTGAAAAACTTATTGGATGATTCCATTGAGTACAAACGCGCTGAAAACTATGACGCGGCGGCAGAAGCGCTCGAAAGAGCTTTGCGTATTGAGCCACGCAACCCAGCGGTTTGGCATGAGTTGGCAGATCTTAGACTGGTTAGACAGGAGTATCAGCAAGCGATTCAATTCGCGCAAAAATCTAACGCCTTGACTCAAGCAGACGCTGTTAGTCTTAAGCGTAGAAATTGGAATTTGATTGCCATTGCCTATTCGGCACTTGGCAACACTGATAAAGCGGCGGAGTACCGAGCGAAGCTTAGGGAATAGGTCGTTTTTTTAGGCTAACCACTGTCTCTAGAAAACCATGCTTTGCGAACCCTTGGGCTCTAGGTTTAGCGCTGTGGCTCAATTAAACCGCTGGGGCTCAATTAAAAAGCCAAACATAACCGTTAAGTGATAAGGCCACGCACAACCAGATGAAGTAAGGGATCAGCAGGTTGCCCGCTGTTTTTAGGTCGGGCTGGGCTCGGCATTTGGCGATCAAGGTACCCACCAGTTCGAGAATAAGCACAATATCCAGCAAAGCTAGCCCGGTCCAATATTCGCCAAAGAACAGCCAAGACCACGCGGCATTAAGCGCAAGCTGGATCCACCAAAGAGCAACCAAGAGACTCTGC
>CAZOIG010000445.1:0-2418 GCA_964579235.1 uncultured Gammaproteobacteria bacterium | reverse complement strand
CTCAAATTCTTTGTTTGAGCGTTCGAGGGCACGCGCCATGTCTCGACTGTGCTTTACGTTCACAACCCGATCCTTTTCACCGTGTACCAGCAGCACTGGAATATTTATGTTCTCAGTAAGGTTAACTGGAGAATTGTTTTTAAGTTTTCTGCTGTCATCACCAAGTTGCTTTTGTGCAACGGAGAAATTAGTAAAACGTCGCTGTGATCTTAGCAACAATGGTATGTTGGTAACACCAGCGAAGCTGATCGCACATCGGTATAAGCCACTATCCGAGGCGGCTTCCATTAACGCTGCGTAACCACCATAGCTGCCGCCAACAATGCAAATACGGTAGGGATCTGCAATACCTTCATCGATCAGCCAGCGAGTACCATCTTCTATATCGAGTTGCATTTGTCCGCCCCAATCACCTAAGCCGCCTGCCATAAAGTCAAAGCCATACCCAGATGAGCCCCGAAAATTCATTTGTAAAACGGCATAGCCTCGATTCGCAAAAAACTGAGACCAATAATCAAAACCATTTGTATCATGGCTGATAGGCCCGCCATGCGGAAAAACAATAGCCGGCACATGCTGTTGACTATTTTTTGGGAGGGTCAAGACTCCTTCAATTCGTGCACCATCTCGCGCGGTATATCCTATGTACTCTGGCCTTACTAATAGTTCGGGAGCCAATTGCGCGTACCGCTCCGCGACACCCTTTAGGGTGCCTTTCTCTCGGTTCCAAAGATAATAAATACCGGGGTCTGACGGAGCCGTGCTCAATATTAGTAGAGTCCGTTCGTCGTCCGACATATCTATTATGCTGTTGACGGTGTCGGGTAGAGCTTTGTTGATAGAGTCCTGCCAAGCTTGAAATTCTTCGTTCCAAAACGTCATTTCTTGACCAAAGCCGTGGTCCAGACCTACAACTTGATTCAAGCGTTTGGAGAATATTGGATGACCGTATGCGTCGTAGTTCTCGTTCTCATACACTATCTCCCCACTTTCAAGTCCTTGCTTCACATCTCCCTTATAAACCACCTTTCGGCCGTCTTTATATCGACTAAAATAAATTTCGTTTGAGGTTGCTCCAAATCCGAGGATGTTGACTTCATCGACAGATAATTCTTCGTAACTATAGAGTTCTTGCCAACTTTGTTTGGGGTTGTCCCGATAGAGGTAAGTTGTAGTGGTTCCTTTAAATTTCTCAGCAATCCGAATGACATCGTTTCGGTCTACGTACCAGTTATAGACATTGGCCTTGCGTCTTTGAAACTTTTTGGTAGTACCCTTTTCAATATTGAGTTTGAGCACTTCCGTGCCTATTTCTGGTTCAAATCTTCCGGACAAGAGTATGTGGTCTTTGTCATCTTGCAAAACGCTAATAACGTTATCTTGATAAATAGGCAAAAAGTTTAAACGCCGCAGAAATGTAACGGGAAGAGTCGGCTTGATCTCTTGTGTGATTATGTTGGCTCTAAGTAGTCTAGTTTCTGTAACTTTTACGCCGTCGCGTGTCGAAGGAAAGCGAGCCGAAATGAGTAATATGTGGTCGTTTGCCCAGCGTAACCAGTTCATAACGAACTTTTCATTGCTGCTCGCGACTAGGGTTGTATTCTCGGCCTTATCAACATTGTAAATAGTGAGCGCCGTGCCGCGATCTCCTTTTATGTTGATTCTTACCAATGCAGCAATGTGCTTGCCGTCTGGCGCTATGGTTAACCCAGACACATCGGGAAGTTGCGCAAAGGCCTCAACCGGTAGCTGCTCATTTGCCAGCGCAGGTGGCATAACAAAAAGAGCGATAGCCGTGTAGGCCAAACAAAAAGCAGAGACGAATTTTCGGTGACTAGGCATCCACTGAGTTTAGCTCAAGTTATTGGGGGCGTACACTTGGCTAAACCCTATTGCTTTAGCTCTGCTAGTTTTTCATCCAGAGTTTGATAATCCCAAAACTGTTCTACTTCGTCGTCGAGCCCAGTCAATTCGTAACGAATCAGCGCAATCGGAATTGCGCCCGCTGCCATGACTTCATCGTGGAAGTCTTTGAGCACAAAGTCGTCTTGTAATTGTTGTTTCCGGTCGGCTAATAGCTTGTACATTTGAAAGCTTCCTACGGTGTAGCCTAAACCGTAACCGGGTGGTCGTCGTAGGTAGATTTCGGCATCGACTCGCGCCACGTCGGCATCGAGCCACGGAGTTTTGGACTGCCAAAAGGTGACGGCTTCGGGCATGCTGATTTCGTTTCGTTGCAGTCGAATATCGCCTAGCGTTCGAGCCGCTCTAAAAATCCCAAAGTTGTAAATCAACTCACGCGCGCGCGGTCTATTTTCATAAAACCCCAGTTGCAATGGCGCCTCTTCTAGGTACAAAGCCCAGCCTTCCATGCGGCCACCATCGCGAAAATACTTGCGTATAGGGTGCTCGAGTTTG
>CAZOIG010000444.1:0-2894 GCA_964579235.1 uncultured Gammaproteobacteria bacterium | reverse complement strand
AATTCGGCGTTCAGTTCGATGTAGTGTTCTTCATGCGGCTCCAGATCATCGTCGGCTACGATGGCCTCAACTGGGCATTCTGGCTCACACAGACTGCAATCGATGCACTCTTCTGGGTCAATGGCTAAAAAGTTAGGGCCTTCATGGAAGCAGTCCACCGGGCAGACTTCTACACAATCAGTGTATTTGCACTTGATGCATTCTTCTTTGACAACATAGGTCATGGGTTTCTCCGACCAACTTTAAAATGGATTTCAGCAGCGCGGTATTGTAGTGGCAGATTAGGGCTTACGCAAACCTTAGCGGCATGAGTTTTTCAGTTTATTTCAGGTATTTATTGAGTAGTAGACTCGGTTTTACTGGCTTTTTTTCAGCTCGTAGATCAAGTCTAGTGCCTCGCGCGGACTTAATTCGTCAGCGTTTACCTGCGCTAGTTTATCAAACAGCATTTTTGCCGCCTCAGTCTGAGGGCTAGGTGCTGCGCTGGATATCCGCTCTGACGCGGCAACAGACTCGCCGAACAAGCTTTTTTGCCCGGACTCTGGCAACTCGGCGGCTGAGGTTTCAAGCTCATGTAACTTTTCTTTTGCGTCGTTTAAAACATTTTGTGGCAAGCCAGCGAGTTGCGCGACTTGGATACCATAGCTTTGGTTTGCCGGGCCATCCTTTAATCGATACATGAACACGATATTGTTACCGTGTTCGACTGCATCCAAATGGCGGTTGACCGCGCCTTTGGTTTCTTTCGCAAGCTCGGTGATCTCAAAATAGTGGGTAGCAAAGAGGCTATAAGATTGCAGTCCTTGGGCCAGCTCTACGGCGCAAGCCCAGGCTAGGGATAGTCCATCGAAGGTGCTTGTCCCCCGTCCGATTTCATCCACTAAAACTAGACTGTTGGCGGTCGCGTTTCTAAGGATATTGGCCATTTCGGTCATTTCAACCATGAAGGTTGAGCGCCCACCGGCGAGGTCGTCGGATGCTCCGATGCGGGTAAATATTCGATCTACCACGCCAATCTCTGCGCTCTGCGCGGGTACAAAGCTACCCGTATGTGCCAACAAAACGATCAAGGCATTTTGACGCATATAGGTGCTTTTACCGCCCATGTTTGGGCCGGTAATCACGATCATCTTGGTGTCGTCATCAAGCTCTAAATTATTCGCGATGAACGGCTGCGCCTGGTTTTGCTCGACCACAGGATGCCGACCTTCGCAGATATTGAGCTTGGTTTGGGAACTAAGAGTAGGGCGACAAAATTCTAGCGACACGGCGCGTTCTGCGAAATTACTCAGCACATCCAAACACGCAAGTGCGCGCGCCATGTCTTGCATGGGGCCGACGTTTTCTTGCAGTTTTGCTATGACAGCCTGATAGAGTTGCTTTTCTTTAGCGAGCGCTTTTTCGCGCGCACTCAAGACTTTGTCTTCAAACTCTTTTAGTTCTTCCGTGATGTACCGCTCGGCGTTCTTTAGGGTTTGACGGCGAATATAGTGTTCCGGCACTTCAGCACTTTGACTGCGCGAGATTTCAATGTAAAAACCGTGCACTCGGTTGTACTTTACTTTGAGGGTTGGGATGCCTGTCGCTTCGCGCTCTTGCGCCTCCAAGGTGAGCAGGAAGTCCCCAGTGTTCTTACTCAATTGGTGTAGTTCTTCAAACTCAGCGTCATAACTTGGCCGAATCACGCCGCCCTCGCGGATTACTGCAGCGGGTTCATCTAAAATCGCGTTTTCCAGCAAGCTGCGTTCGGTTTCGAATAGGTGAAGCCGACCAAGAATTGAACACAGTAATTCGGCACTGGCTGAACTTAAAGACTGCTTCAAGGCCGGCAGCGTGATCAATGCGTTACGCAGTTTGATAAGGTCTCGCGGGCGTGCCATATCTAGGGCAATCCGCGTAAGCACACGCTCAATATCGCCACAGGCCTTCAGGTGCGCGTGAATCTCTGCTTGATTGAGCGAGCTGATCAATTCGCTGATCGCGAGTTGGCGTTCATTGAGCACTTCGTGATTGCGGATTGGGCCGTGCAACCAACGCCGTAAAAGCCGCGACCCCATAGGGTTAGCGCACTTGTCCATCAAGCTGACTAGGGTGTGATCAGAGCCACCAGAGAGATTGGTTTCGATCTCCAAATTTTGTCGGCTGGCGGCATCGATTACTAAATACTCGCTACGCTGACTGACTTTGAACTCTGTGATATGCGGTGTTTCGTCGAAATGCATGTCACGCGCATATTGCAAAAGTGCGCCGGCAGCTCGAACAGCTATCGGAAAATCGTCGCAACCAAATGCGGTTAAGCTGCTGACAGAGAATTGTTTAGAGAGAATCTCCGTGGCTACGTCTAAGTCTGCGTACCATGCCGGCACTTCGCTTACCGGACCGAGTTGATTGGGCGCAAGCCCTAAGTCCGCATCGCTGCAGACCAGCACCTCAGCAGGGTTGATGCGTTTGATTTCGGATAGGAGTTGATCCGTGGACTCGATCTGAATGGCGCTGAAATCGCCTAAAGAAAGTTCGAGACTAGCAATGCCGTAAACCCCTTTTTCTTCAACAATCGCAACTAGACAATTATCGCGTTGTTCCGAGAGCAAGTTGTCATCCACGAGGGTGCCCGGTGTGACCACTCGCACCACTTTGCGCTCAACTGGCCCTTTACTGGTGCTGGGATCGCCTACCTGCTCGGCAATAGCAACTGATTCGCCAAGCTTCACTAACTTGGCTAAGTATTGGTCGACACTGTGGTAGGGAATGCCCGCCATTGGAATCGGCGCGCCATTAGACTTACCCCGTTGTGTAAGAGTAATGTCCAATAAACGCGACGCGCGTTCGGCATCTTTGTAAAACAGCTCATAAAAGTCGCCCATGCGATAAAACAACAACACATTAGGGTGCTC
>CAZOIG010000443.1:0-1770 GCA_964579235.1 uncultured Gammaproteobacteria bacterium | reverse complement strand
TATTGACCAATCAAAAGCACTGTCGTTTCGCTTTAATGGTAAGCGCTATACAGCTTATCAAGGCGACACTATTGCCTCGGCATTGCTGGCCAATGATGTGAAAGTCATCGGTCGAAGCTGGAAGTACCACCGCGCCCGCGGTTTTATGGGTGATGGAGCGGAGGAAGCGAATGGTCTGTTTCAAGTGCAGAGTGGCGCTGCAACCATTCCTAATGTGCGGGGAACTCAAGCCGAGATTTACGATGGCATGGAATTCGCAAGCACGAATGCCTGGCCGAGTCCCAACTTCGATTTGCTGTCGATCTTCGGCAAGTTCTCGTTCATGTTGCCAGCTGGGTTTTACTATAAAACGTTTATGTGGCCTGCGAAGTTTTGGATGCTGTATGAGCACTTTATTCGCAAGGCTTCTGGCTTGGGTGTGGCGCCCTCAACGCCCGATGTTGACCATTATGAAAAGACCAACGAGCACTGTGATGTGTTGGTGGTTGGTGCTGGTCCAGCTGGTCTCGCAGCCGCTTTAACTGCCGCACGTGCTGATGCGCGCGTAATTGTAGTTGATGAGCAGGCCGAAATGGGCGGACGTCTGTTGAGCGAAACAGGCGCTATCGGCGATGTCTCAAAACAACAGTGGTTGCAGGACGCTTTAACCGAATTAGGTCGGTGCGAAAACGTTACGTTGCTCACACGCGCTACCGCGTTTGGTTACCACGATAAGAACTTCGTCACAGTAACTCAGCGTTTAACCGATCATCTCGAGCCGTCGCAACGACGCGGTGCGCGTGAGAAGGTGTATCGAGTGCGCGCTAAGCAAGTTGTTCTGGCAACGGGCGCGCATGAGCGGCCAATACCGTTTGGCTACAACGACCGAGCTGGTGTGATGCTGGCCTCTGCAGTGTCTACTTATGTGAACCGATACGCCGCGCCTTTGGCTAAAAAAGCGCTCGTGTTTACCAATAACGACAGTGCCTACCAAACCGCGCTTGATCTGCACGCTGCGGGGGTCGAGGTCGCGGCAGTCGTGGATTCTCGAACTCTGGAAGGTTCGCCGATTCAAACGCAAGCTCGTGACCAAGGTATTCGCCTTATAGCCGAATCGGTGGTGGTGAAGTCTAAAGGCGGTAAAGTCGTTAAGGGCGCTTACGTACAGGGCTTAGCGAGTGATGGAAAGTCTTTAGTGGGCAATACGGCTTTAATCGATTGCGATTTGATTGCAGTCTCTGGTGGTTGGAATCCAGCCATTCACTTGCTCGCGCAGTCGGGCGGCAAAGTGCGCTGGGATGATGCCAAGGTCTGTTTTGTTCCTAATGTGATTACCCAAGAGCAGGTCTCAGTGGGGGCTGCGAATGGCTCTTTTGCGCTTAACGATTGCGTACAAGAAGGGCATGCGGCTGCGCTCAATGCTCTAAAAGATTTAGGATTCAAAGCGCCTAGCCAAGCACTGCCAAAGGTTGATGATGCTCCAGAGCAAGCCTTGCAAGCTTTATGGCGTATTCCGAATAACCCAGCTAAGCCATGGGACGGTCCTAAACAGTTTGTTGATTTTCAAAACGATGTCAGCGTTTCTGATATTTATTTGGCTGTACGCGAAGGCTTTCACTCGGTTGAGCACGTTAAACGTTACACCGCATTGGGTTTTGGTACCGACCAAGGCAAGACCGGCAATATCGTTGGTATGGCGATATTAGCCGAGGCGCTTGATCAAGATATTCCGAGTACCGGCACGACGACCTTTAGGCCCAACTACACGCCCGTTACTTTCGGAGCGGTGGC
>CAZOIG010000442.1:0-2449 GCA_964579235.1 uncultured Gammaproteobacteria bacterium | reverse complement strand
CAGTGGTTTATCAACCTGAATTGCCGCCTCAATGTGGCGCACAAATCGATCTTGTTGCCAGCTCATGTCTTGGTTTTCTACTCGAAAGTAGTCTAGACCAGTTTCACCAATTGCGATTACTTTTGAGTCGCTACCAAGCTCCACAAGCTGTTCTGTTGTGGGTTCTTGAACGTCTTCGTAACACGGGTGCACGCCAACGGATGCAAATATATTATCGTGGCCGTCGGCCACTTCTCTTACTTGCGGGTAGTCCTCAAGATTAACTGAAACGCAGAGCATATGCCCTACTCCATTGAGCCTGGCGTTCTCCAATAAACCGCTCAAGTTTTCGCGCAATTCAGGAAAGTTAATGTGGCAGTGTGAATCAACCAGTAGTTGGGGTTCGTTAGCCTTGCTCATTTTAGTCGCGTATAGGTTTGAATTGGTTAGGGCCACTGAGTTACTTCAGTGGCTATTGGGGATTTAGTCTACCCAAATTACTCAAGTAATAGTTGCTGTGAGTGAAGCGGTTTTGGGCTTTAATGCTCTACAGCGTGTGCGTTGAGCGCGTAAGCGATAATGCTGCGCCAAGCTTAGATTCTATAAGATTGACCGTCTTGTCGGCGTCTTCGTTAGTAAATTGAATGCCAACGCCTTGTGGGCGGTTATCCAGGGCCCCTGCTGGGCTAACCCAAACCACCTTGCCAGAAATTTTTACTGGCTCTGGTTCATCCATGATGCGCACCAGTAGAAATAACTCTTCACCCAATTCAAATACTTTTTTGGTGGCTAGAAACAAGCCACCGTTTTTAATAAACGGCATGTACGCCATGTACAAAGCTTGTTTATCTTTGATCGCCAGCGAAATGACGGACTTGCGATCGATATCTGAGGGTTGCTCGGCCATGCTTATAGTGGGTCGCCTAATTTATAGATCAGTGTGGGTTAGGTACGTTTTCGCAAACAGTTTTAAGAGTTTAAAACGAGCCTCAAATAAAAATTCGGTAGATACTTGAGCGCCAATTTATTCTATCGATTGCTTGTTCAGGAAAGTATATCAAACAATCCGAACGTTTCTGCAAGCATGCACATAATTCAAGCAGCCTGCGGTAGTTGGCGAAATCGCGTTGCAAGCGTTTCTAGCACCAATATTTCATCTACGTTGCTGGCAATCAGACGCTTTGTTTCGCTGAACTCATCGTATAGCGTGAGTAACTGGGTTTGGTCTAGCTTGGCTGCCACCTTGCTGGTCCAGCTCTGTTGCACGGGGTAAAACAAATTGTGGCTGTCATTTGAATGGCGTACACGAATCAGGTCTGCACAGAGCTTGTGCAGCAGCTCGATGCTCGCTGCGCTGCCCATCTTCTGCCATTGCTGTGCGGCATCGCTAACGTGCGCTGTGTTAGACCACAGGCTGTTAACGCTCTGCAGTAACGACTTAATTAGCTCGCGATACCCAAGTCGCTGTAAAGTAACGGCCAATAGTGGATGATTGTTCGCCATTGGCGCGTAGGCTGCGATGTCCTCGTCACTCATGTTTGCGCTGCTTTTCAACCAATTTTGCGTGGTTTGAGCATCAGGCGCGTGGAATAGTACCTTCGAGCAACGGCTTTTAATCGTTGCAACCAGGCTGTCCGCTTGGTCGCTAATTAGGATAAACAGCGTGTTAGCCGGCGGCTCTTCGAGGTTTTTGAGCAATGCGTTGGATGCGCTGATGTTCATTGAGTCGGCATTGTCTACAATCACCACCCTACTCTTGGCAATGTGCGGGTGTGTGCTCAATAACGGCCCCAACATACGAATTTGGTCGATACTGATGTCTTTTTTAGGCTTTCCGCTGTGTTTTGGGATAACTCGTTTGGCGTAGGCGTTGCTCAATGCCAAGCTGTTTGCGATTGGGTCGTCTGTCGCGGCCTCAGCGCTCACAACGATGTCCTCTGGCCTTACCACGTAGAAATCAGGGTGTGAGCCCGCCGTAAACAGCTTCTCGTGGCGTAAATCGCCGTCAACCAGAACAAATTCTGCGAGTTTTTCAGCGAAAACGCGTTTACCTAAGCCCGGCCCACCTGCAAACAACAAGGCATGGTGGCTGCGCTCAGGCTCTTGCGTCAGATGCTGCCAAATCTGCTGGTTCCATGGGTGAATTGAGTTGCTGGTTTCAGGCATTATGCGGATTATCCATCAAAATCATTATGCAGCACTTAGCTGTTGAGGCTCGCACGCTTAGACGCTATAAACTCACTCACTAGCTTGGTCACATCGCTACGTACCTGCTCGAGTTCTTGGGTTGCGTTCACCAGTTTTATTCGCTTTGCTTGCTGCGCTGCAAGCTCAAGATAGTTTGCTCTAACCTTTTGTTTAAACTGCTTATTTTCAAGTTCAAAACGATCGGGCTCGCTACGCGATCCGGCACGGCTCTCGCCAATATCCACCGGCACATCGAGCAAGACGGTTAGGTCGGGGTCAAGCT
>CAZOIG010000441.1:0-1590 GCA_964579235.1 uncultured Gammaproteobacteria bacterium | reverse complement strand
GGAGCAAATCGCCGGCCAAGCGGGTATGGCTGCGCGTGGTTTTGGTCAATGGATCAGACGGATTTCAAAGCGTTTGCTAACCAACGAATCAAAACGGAACAACTAAAAGACTAGTTCACCACACCACATTAGAGCTTAGATAAAGCTCTGAGTAATACAAAAAAGAGTTGGATAGAACTTAAGCGATCCACCAAAGGACGAGTCTGTCCCAAAGGTAGTGGTCAGCCAGCATGACAGCGAACAGGTACATCAGGTACATGATCGAGTAATAGAACGTGCGTTTGGCCAATTCATCGGAGTAACTGTGGTAAAGCTTGTACACGTAGTAGAAGAACCGAGCATTCAAATACACTGCGCCCAACAAATACAAACCACCAAACATGTGTATGGTGAATGGCAAGAGCGTTACGGCGATTAAGATGTAGGTGTACAGCAGAATCTGCAAACGCGTGAATTCTTCACCGTGCGTCACCGGCAACATCGGCACACCAGCCGCGGCGTATTCCTCGCGGCGATAAAGCGCCAGCGCCCAAAAATGCGGCGGAGTCCAAGCAAAGATAATCAAAAACAGCAGGCAGGCTTCGGCACTGACTACATTGGTCATGGCCACCCATCCTAAAAGTGGTGGCGCGGCACCCGCAGCTCCGCCAATCACAATATTTTGAGGGGTCGCCGGTTTAAGGAACACGGTATAAATTACGCCGTAGCCAACCATAGACAATAGAGTAAGAACCGCTGTCAGAGTGTTAACCCATTGCACCAGAATAATGGCAGCTACGACACATAGCGCCAATGCAAACACAACGGCCTGCCACAACTGCAAGCCTCCCGTAGCAAGTGGTCGGTTTTGGGTGCGCGCCATAATTGCGTCGGCGCGCATATCAATGATCTGATTCATTACAGCGCCCGCACTGGCTGCTAAACCGATACCCAAAGAGGCCAGAAAAACCAGCTTCAAATCGGGCAAACCCTCAACGGCCAAGAACATGCCAACAATTGCGGTGAAAACGATCAACATCACCACGCGCGGCTTAGTCAAATCATAATACTGTCTAAATGCAGCACTTAAAGTTTGATTTTCTAGATCTGACATTGAGTTAAATGGTTGTCTACTTGGTGATCTTGTTTAATAGCTTCATTGCTTGGCAAGACATCGCCTCGCCGAGCGTCGACCTTACCCAATTTGAGAGGTCTTCAACAAACGTTTGATGTCCTTTTTCATCAAACTCGGATCAGCCCCAGCCGGATAACTCATCATGAGGTTACCGGTAGGGTCAATAATGTAAATGCGATCCTTATTCGCCTCCTTAGGCGCGTCTTCTAGTATCAATACAGAAGACCAATCCGACAAGGCTTTTTCATCTGCAGAGTATACCTCCATCGGGCGGTACTTCGCTTCCAGATCGTCGGCCACTGCGGTTGCCAGGCCAGAGTGCACAAACAACGTACGGATTCGCGTCATATCATTGTTTTGCATGAAGCGAAGCTGGCGAATCTTGAGAATATTGTCCTCACAGACCTGTGAGCACTCGTCTTTGGCAGTGACTAAAAACACCCATTGGCGTCGTAAACTGGACAACTCTACGGTCT
>CAZOIG010000440.1:0-2816 GCA_964579235.1 uncultured Gammaproteobacteria bacterium | reverse complement strand
CGCAATGTGGGTGACGTACGTCAACGCGGTTTATTTCATAGTGACGAGTTACGCAAACTTATTAATGCAGATGCGTTTCATCAGTTTGAAGAGAATCGTAGACGGGTTTTTTGGCACGCTTTGCAATGCGATGATGGCTTTGACACACAGGTCAGTAGTCAAGCAGAGTTTATTCGTAATTTAAGCGCCCTAGAAACGCTAAACGCCGACTATCAGCATGCCCGCGGGGTATCTCTCAAATATCACCCAATGCAGCTCATGCGGCATATCAAGCCGTTTCAACGCTGTGTGCCGGCTGATCAGTTGTTATCGCGGCGCAACAACAGCATGATTGAGGTGGCTGGCGTTGTAACCGGTAGACAGCGGCCTGGTACTGCCAGTGGTGTTATGTTTATGACCTTAGAAGATGAGACAGGCAATATTAATGTCGTGCTCTGGCAAGCAACTCAGGAACGCTTTCGCAATACGGTATTGAACGCGCGCGTCGTGCATGTGAAAGGGCGTCTTGAGCATCAAAATGGTGTAGTCCACGTTATAGCGGGTTACTTGGAGCGCCAAGACCATGTTTTGCCGGAGTTGGCGCATAAGTCGCGCAACTTTCATTAGCGCTTAGGTAGATTAGAGAACCAAAGTATTTCGTTAATAGATAAAACCAATCTGGCGTGAAACTATGTTGAGCTTGCTAATCAGTATCGTCTTGTCTCCCTTATTGTTTATTCAAGGCAAGTGGGTGCGATACAAAACCCCAGTATTACCAGAGCCAGAAGGTTCCAGGGCAGGGGTGGTTGGCAGCGGAACGCCACTTAAACTATGGGTTATTGGCGACTCGGCGGCAGCGGGCGTGGGTGCGGCTAGCCAAGATCAGGCACTACTAGGGCAATTACAGCAACGTTTGTTAGATCACTATGAGTTGGATTACCAGTTGCACGCCTTAACCGGTGACAATAGTCAGCAATGTATTGAGCAGCTTGCCAGTTTGCCAGCGCAAAAAGTCGATGTGGTGGTGACTTCATTGGGCGTGAATGATTTAACGTCGGGCTGCACATTGCAGGCGTTTGAGGCAAGGCAAAAGCGCTTACTGGGTTTGCTATCACAACGATTTAATGCAGATTACGTTGTACTGTCTGGAATGCCCCCAGTGGGGCACTTTCCAGCATTACCGCAGCCATTAAGGTGGTGCTTGGGCTCGCGTGCCCAGCTTTTTGATGCGGTCGTTAAGCGGGTCGCGCGCGAATCAAAAAGCGTCGATGCGGAGTATCTGGGGCTTGATTTTGCTGATGACGTAGACTTTATGGCGAGTGATGGATTTCATCCTGGGCCTAGCGTGTACAAACTTTGGGCTGAGCAAGTGAGCAATTTAGTTCGCGCTCGTTTTTAGTCATACACTTTTAGTCAAAAACTGAGGCGTTAAAACCCTAATTGTCTCATCACGAGCTTCGCGTTAGACTCCCCGCTCCAACGACATTAACCCCCATAATCTTACGAGTTTGGTATGGCATTAGTAACATTTATTGATTTTGAAGGCGTAGAGCGTGAAGTTGACGCGGTGAATGGCGACAGCCTTATGGAAGCGGCAACCAGCAATGACATTCCCGGCATTGACGCGGATTGCGGTGGTGCGTGTGCTTGCGCTACATGCCATGTCTATATTGATGAGAACTGGACAAACGTGGTTGGCGCTGCCGCTGATCTCGAATCCGAGATGCTTGAAGTGGCTGAAGACGTAAAGCCTAACTCTCGTTTGGCTTGTCAGGTTAAAGTTTCAGATGAGATGGACGGCTTGCGCGTTATAACTCCTGAGAGCCAGTTCTAGCTGACTCCTTTTTTAGGGCTAGCCAATTAGCTGGCCCTGCCTACCCATTGGCTTACATAGTCAGCTGGGTCAAGCTCGGGCACTGGTTTACACGCTACGGTTGTCCCTAGATACAAAAAGCCAACCATCTTATGGTTAGGTGAAAGCCCCAAACCTTCGATCATAGCCTCTTCAAACATGATCGAACCACTGCGCCAAATAGCACCAATGCTTAACGCGTGCGCTGCGGTCATCATCATCTGCGCGCTTGCCGCAGCCGACATGAGTTGCTCAATGTCTGGAACCTTATCGTTCTGTTGAATGTCAGCGGCGACTGCGATTATGGTTGGTGCGCGCAATGGCTTACTTTCGATTTTGCGTCTGAAAGCCTCTTCTAATGGTTCACCACGCTGTTGCTCCATTACATCCGCCATCAACTTTCCAAACTCTTGTCTAGCCTCGCCTTCAATCAATAAGTAGCGCCACGGGCGCAAATTACGATGATCACAGGCTCTTAGGCCGGCTTTAATGATCGAATCGATCTGAGGTTTAGTCGGCCCAGGTCCAGACAGTATGTTGACGGAGACACGATTATGGAGGGCAGAAAGAGCATTCATAGGTATAAAAATTGAAGGTCTGTTGTGTAAAGGTCCCGATTGCTCAAGACTTACCTAAACTATAACGCCTGACGCTGATCTAAACGTAAAAAATGAGCCGGCATCCCCAAATTTATTTCTTGTTACAGCGTAGACGTTACGAAGGAAGTTGGGGATATCAATACCAATAATGGCTTGAGATCAAAAAAACGTGCGGATAAAAAGTGTTGGGGGGGGAAGAAACGCTAACGTTGAAATGCTCACCCGGCAAGCTCCACAAAAGAATCTATCGCGATGGCGGAGAGGGCGTCTCAAACCTCTCGCAGCCGCATGACACTTACCGTGGGGGGGGAGGTATTTTAGTCTCATGCATACTGAGCAAGCTCAGGTGCGATAATCCAGTTGCTTCACCGCCGGCCGGATGAGCA